>DATHWI010000053.1 GCA_035460805.1 Verrucomicrobiia bacterium
TGGGACGTGCACACCACTAAACCCTGGATGAATGTAGTAGCACCTTTTGCACGACCCATATTTGCCCATGCACATGACGTGGTAATGCGATGGGGCGAAGAGGGCCTTAAGAAGCTTGTGAAGCAACAACGGTAAGCTTCCTATATATAGTGATCTAGCCGATATAAAAAGCAGCCCCGAAGGGCTGCCTTTTTAGTGACAGAAGACTACTTACACTGTAGTACTGCGACCACCACGGAAGGCCTTCACAATCATGAGGAGGATAACGGCACCGAGAACAGCTACGATCAGGCTCATGAGGTTGAAACCATCAACGTCTGGGCCACCAAAGGCACGCATAATGAATCCGCCAATGAATGCGCCAACGATACCAACGATGATGTTTGCAAGGGCACCCTGTTCAGCATCGGTCTTCATGATAAGTGAAGCAATCCAGCCAGCTAGTGCACCAAACAGGAGCCAAAGAATGAAGTTAATCATGATACTACTCGTTATGCTTATAAATCCTGAATGCCGACAGAATCAACCGTCGATATCCAGCTCGTGAACATCTCTACGAGCAAGGTTCAGGAGCGCCGAAATACCCCAGCCTATTAGTGCATCGACAATAATGGCCACAACGGTCTCGGTTTCAAAGCGGGACACACCGTAGGTGGTGTCATACCCGAACAGACCCTGGAACGGTCCAACAAGAGGAGCCGTAAGGCTGTAAATGAAATCGGCGAACGCATTGGTGCGATTAGCGCCCAGGAGTGAGAGGACAAACCGGAGGAGAAGGAGCCCGGTTATCGCACTCACAATGTAATAGATGACCATTTGAGCCTTATCGACTCCATGGTCTGGAGACCTCTCGGAAACAGACATAGTATGCACGCGAGTGCCACCATGAATCTGATCATGCTGCTGAACTTGACGTACATAGTTGGCCATAGGAACCTCCCTGTTACGCTAGTTAGTAGTGGCAGTATAACTCTCAGGGCAGATTTGACAACCCCTAGGGGTTACTTTGTTTTTTCTTATAACTATTTTTTATGCTTCCAGAGCCATTTTTCGTTTTTAGTTTTTGCTACTTTAAAAATAAAAAATCCGGGCCCTAGCCCGGATTTTCTTGTAAGGTACACCCTAGCGAGAGCCCCCTTCGTTGCCACCTTCAGACATGCGGCGACGACTTTCTTGAGCGATATTCCGCTGGCTGCTCGCCTTGCTCGCATTGTTACGAGCACGGGCAAGGCCACCTAAGCGACCAGCTTCTACGTGCTGCTGACGGTTACCGAAGTTGCCCCGGCCCCTGCTTTCGTTGCGATTTGCCATAATTCCTCCTGATGAGTAACAGTTATTGGTGGATAAATAGCTCTGCTAATACTTCGTTGGAAACATGCCGCGGAGCGTCGACCTCACTCGTAACGGGACGATACTCCAGCGAGTGGAAATGGTCAATGCTTGAGGCCTACTCTCGTCATTAGCCCATCCGAGTTATAAGCTTAGGAGCGGCTTTTTGAGATAATTACATAAAATATTTAGCTCTTAGAGCCAGTAAAGACGATCTTATACCAAACAAGGCCCACGGGCGTGAGCCTTGCATTACATTCGGAATACACTATTCAGAGGGCTGCTGGACGCGCAAATCTTCCTGCTTTAAATCCGGCTCTTTGTCGTAAACGGAGGAAAGCAAAACGTCCAAAACACCAGCTTGACGAGCTCTATCCACTGCCTCATTGGTAATGAGATCCCCCGTATTGAGGATAACTTCATCATGAGTATCGAAAATAACACGGTTCGTAGGCTTCCCTAAGGCAGCCTTTATCTTGCCTTCTTCAACTTTTGATTCGGCCTGATCCTTCAGCTCCCCCGCCTTCTCCTTCACCTGGTCCCACATAGTGCCTAAAGCATCTTTGGCTTCACCTACCTTCTCCTTGGTCTCAGGGGAAGTCACGGACTCCTTAGCATTTTCATAAGTACCCGTGAGGCTTTGGCGCCCTTCTTCTGCCTTCTCTTTAACGGTGGCAGCCAGGCTCTGACCCTTTTCTGCCACACTGTCTTTCAGTTCAGCCGCCTTATCGCCGGCCTCTTGTGCTGCGCCCTTAATGCCACCATTCTGCTCCCGCACCAGCTGCTCTGTCTCATTAGGGACAAAGAGAACATCATCGCCCACTTTTATAACCTCGGGCGCCGGGACGAAAGGCTGTCCTTTGTACACATCTGCAAAGATGCCTCCCGTCACCAGGTAACCCTCCACCCGCCCGCTCACCTCCTCAATGCAGAGGTCAGCTATTTTGCCCAAGTCCTTCCCCTCTTCTGTAAGGATTTGCTTCCCCTTTACCGCATGCTTCTTATTCACGGCCTCAGAGACTACAGGGTCAGAATCCGCCTGGATCACGACGCTTTGCGAGGGAACAATAATGGCATCGTCACCAATTGATTTAAGGTCTTCGAAGCGAACGACCTTTGCCTGTCCAAACCATCCTCCCTCATCTACGAGAAGTGCCAGGACAACGTTGCGCTGGTCATCATAAATGAGGTCGTTTACATCTTGGAACCGCTCGCCGGTATCGTATGATACAACCGGTTGACCAATAATCTTGCTGGCATATTTCATACTGTCTCCTTATGGTTAAGTACTACTAAAACCGCGCCTATTGCCCTACTTGGGACGTAACCTCGGCCTTGCTCGCATCTAAGTAGACGCCAAAGTCCTTGGCCGCCGCAGCTTCTTCCGCACTGAGCAACCACTGCCTCTGGATTTCTTCCACCGAAGGCATCTCTTTAATGACACCGGTGAGATTTACCGTCTGACCGGCGTTAATGGCGACTTGCTGCTCGGTAGTACCTTCATCCAGCGAAGGGGTAAGGAGAACGTACAACTGTTCGGCGTCCAATGTTCCCACTGAGAATGTTCGGTCACCCGTCACCCGCTTCACGGGTGCATTCTGAAACTCTGCTTTCTGGCCCCGGAAGGCCAAAACGTCTGTGCTCTGCAGAAGCCCGGATAAGTCAGTAACAGATTCTAATGTTGGGGAGGGCGAGGCGGTAACGGTGACCCCGTCAGGAGAAGCATCCGCACTGTCCTTGTTCTTCTCGTACGCCAAATAACCCGCAAGAGCGAGGGCAGCAAGAAGCACTAAGAGGGCTAGTGGAAGCAGTTTTGCTAATGGGGATTCGCCTTCAAATCGCTGGGACATGGGGATCCTTTCGCCTTACTGCTAAGTGCAATAACCTTTACTGCAGAAGGGCCCAAAAGTCAACCAGCCGGGAAGCTCTCTTTCTTTTCAAAAACAGCAATTATCGCTCTAGAAGTCTACTTTTTTATGAAGTTTGTTAAGGCTTTTCTTCGCCCCAGAACTGCTCAGTTTTTATCTCTTCCGGCAAGAAATCTTCATCTCCGTACATTTCGTAGCCTTCGCCATAGCCTAGCGACTCCATGAGCTTAGTAGGGGCGTTCCTCAGCTTCAGGGGGACTGGAATGGCACCAGTAGCGCGGACTGTCTTTTGTGCTGCGCGCAGCGCATCATAGGCGCGACGGTCTTTTTTCGCCAAGGCCAAATACACAACCCCATGTGACAAATTTATTGCCGCTTCCGGCAGGCCAATCACCTCTACCGCTCGAAAGACTTCGTTTGCCACTACCAGGGCGGTAGGCTGGGCAATCCCTACGTCTTCAGACGCAAAGATAATCATTCGGCGTGCGATGAATTTAGGGTCTTCCCCTGCCTCTAACATGCGCGCCAAGTAATATACTGCCGCGTTGGCGTTGCCCGCTCTCATGCTTTTTATGAAAGCTGAGATGGTGTTGTAGTGCTCGTCCCCCTTCTTGTCATAACGCAACTTCACTTGCCCCGCCTGCGTGACCGTTTCCTTAGTCACTTTTCCATAAAGGGAGTGTGCCGCTTCCATGAGGCCTATGAGCTGACGGGCATCGCCACTGGTGAGCTGGCTCAACCAAGTAGTTGTCTGCTTATCCACAGCCATACCGGTACGCTTAATGAGCTCCTGCATATCTTCCGTGGTAAGGGGGTCTAAGACAAAAACCCTGCAACGGGAAAGGAGTGCACCAATTATTTCAAAGCTAGGGTTCTCGGTAGTTGCCCCAATAAGGATGAGTGTCCCGTTCTCAACGTAGGGAAGCAGGAAATCTTGTTGCGCTTTATTGAAACGATGGATCTCATCCAGGAAAAGCACCGTTGGCCGGTCGCTCAAGCGCGCAGCCTCTATTACTTTCCGCACATCGTCCTTCCCCGCTGAAACTGCTGACAACTCGTGGAGCTTGGCATGGAGTGATTTGGCATATATGCGCGCCAAGGTCGTCTTACCGACTCCCGGAGGACCCCACAGCACAAAGGACATAGGGCGCCGCTGCTCCAGCGCCACCCGCAAGGGCTTGCCCGGCCCAATGAGATGTTGCTGCCCCACCACCTCATCAAGAGACTGTGGACGGAGGGTGCTGGCCAAAGGCTGCACACTCGTCTCATACAGGGGAAGCGAGCTGTTCTGTTCGGTCTTTTTTCGGGTCATACTGCTAGTCTAGCATCAGGCAAAAAGATGACAAGCAAAAAGGCCCCTCAGGGGGCCTCTTCACTGACGCGGATACCCTACATATCCTCGTCGTTCATTCGTGCTGTTTCTCGCTCAGTGTCAGTTGTACTCCGGGTTTCAGCCTTCGAGGTTCCGTCATCGTTCGCCCACTGCTCAGTATCCGCTGCACCACCCTGTCCCCACATACTCTCTGGATAAAGATCTTCGTCCTGATCGTCAAAGTTCAGGTTCTTTTGGATGTCGCTTGCCATGGTTCCTCCGTGGTTAGAATATGGTGTGATTACCACTCCTTCTAAAACTCATTTGGAAAGACACGTGAGCGTCGACCTCACTCGTAGTGGGAACATACATCTCTCTCTACTTTCTTTCAAGCAAAACAAAGAGCGACCCCCTGAGGAAGTCGCTCGTATAAGAACATCTTGTTTCTTATTTGCCGGTCATGTGCCCTAGAAGGACTACTAATCCACTGTCCAACTCCTCAGCCCAAGCATAGCCATATCCACCGTAGTACTTATTAAGGATGACCGTACCGTCGGCAGGCGCATACACCGGTGCACCGTACGCGGCGGCAATATCCATGCCCATGTGGGACGCTCCGCCATACATGGTAGAGTTGGCGGTTTCGCCAAAGTACTGGGTAATGACAAAACTCTTCAGAGGCCAGGACAAGGTACCGTTCTGTACATATGGCAGCGGGTTGACCGCAACGTTGTTCCTTCGTGCCTCAAAGTGCACGTGAGGACCCGTGGAGTTACCCGTACTTCCTTCATGGCCCACTAGGGTTCCCCGCTTTACCCTCAGGCCGGCAGACTGTGCCCCTAGCGTGGCAGCGGTACCAGATTTTTTGGCAGCCGCCGCAGCCCGGGCACGGGCAGCAATGATGGCCGCAAGTTCTGCCGAGATTTGCTGTTCAACCTTGTTTTGTTCTGCACGCGCCTGGCGCGCCTTGGCCTCGAGCGCTTCTTCAGCAGATTCAGCATTCTCCTTGAGCTGGGCTTGCTGGTCTTGGACAACCGCTAAACCACGTACCTGCTCCGCTTGCTGGTTTTGGTACCCAATTAATTCTTCTTTGTGACGTGCAAGTTCAGACCGGGCCGCAGCCACGGCAATCTGAGTCTCCTTAGTCTTGGCGGCAAGCATTGCCGCAGCCTTATGTACTGAATCCAACTGCGCCTGCTCCCGCTCACGGTCACTGGCTGGCTGGTTGGTAAACAGGACAATCGCATCGCGGCGGCTCACCCGTTGAATGTACATCTGCTGAAGAAGCGCATTCAAACGGTCAGTGAGCATTTTGAGGGTTGCCTCTAACTCAACCGCCTCTTTGTCCTTGGCAACTATCTGTTGCTCCGCATTTGCAATACTACTGGCGGTCTCATTAATGCTCGATTGGAGACTACTAATTTGACCCTCAGCTTGCTGGATGCGGGCGGCGGCGCGTTCTGCAACAGATTTCTGCTGCAAAGCGTCATGTTCGGCTTGTCGCGCTTGTCGCTCTAACTCCGCCTTACGACGATTAAGCTCATCGAGTGAGGCAGCGTACGCACGGGGCGTTGTGAGTGAGGCAAATGGCAATCCACCCACGAGTGTTGCCATAAGCATGACAAGTACTGCGAGACGGACTACGTTTTGACAGGCGGATACCAACTTTTGTGGGATTTGCATGTGCAGAGAACACTATACGGTCACCGGCTGTTTTTTTCAAGGATATAGAGCCGCCCCAGCAATTCACCCCCATCGGTTTTTGGCTCACAGAGAACAATAATTCTCAAACTAAAGTTGACCCGTCTTCATTGATTACGTGCACCTCACCCTCAGGCATTGTATGAAGATGATCATGCTCGCTTGTAGGCGGCGCTACCGTGCCAGGCTCTGGGTTTTCTACCGCCGTAGATTCCTGGCCTAAGTCCTTAACTTCCTCCTCGCTCATAAATGCACCATCAGTTTTCAGGCTCATTTCCTCGCCTTTTGTGTGCTCATCCATAGGAGAATAAAGTTACAAGTAAGTACTTAGGTTGTACTCCTCGGCGCCACTCCCGTCAAAGCTCCTTCCCTTTTCTCATACTTTTTGCTATTGTCCGACTACGCAAATGAGGAGGACTATTAATGTTTCGTTTCAATCCCCCACGCGACCCCTCAGAGGAAAAGCGCGTACATTTCGAAAACCGCATCCAACCTTTTCTCACTCCTCGCAAGTTTGAGATAGTCATGACTGCCTATGTCTTCTCCAAGTACGGCCATGAAGGCCAGTTCCGGGACGGCGGCGAGCGCTACTTCAATCATCCACGTGCTGTAGCCCTCATTCTCATTGAGGAGCTAAACCTGATCATTGTAGAGATGCTCGTTGAGGCTCTCCTGCACGACGTGCGAGAGGATGCCTACCTGCTTTCTCCGCATCGTATCTTCGTAAACTTTGGGGAGAAGGTCATGATTGCCATCAACCTCCTTACCAAGGACAAGAACAACGATCAGCCTTACCTGGAACGCCTTGTTCAAAAGGGCGACTGGCAGGTGCTCTGCGTCAAATGCGCCGACCGGCTGCATAACTTACGCACCCTCGGCGGCTGCTCTGAGGAAAAGCAAAGGAAGCAGGTACAGGAGACGCGTGAAAAGTACCCACCCGTACTTGAACGGCTCGAAGAGCTCCTGCCCCGCTCCAAGAAGTACGTAGCCGCGTACCTGAGCGAGCAAATCTTTGGACTCTGCGACGAGTACGAAAAGAGCTGGGCCGCGTAGCAACCCCATACCCCGGAACGCCGGGGTATTTTTTATACAAAAAAAGAAGCCCCGGAGGGCTTCTTTTCATTCTTAACGGCTGCGTGAGAAGCGGCTTGGCGCAGAGCGCTGACCACCTCCACCTGTACCGCCACTACGACGGGGTCCACTTGGACGGCCTGCCGATGGGCGGCTTGGGCCAGAGCTGTAAGCACGGCGGGCATAGCCACCATTGCCACCACCCTGGTACCCACCGCCACCGCCTACCGAACGCTCGAAGCGTGGTGCAGACATGGCTGTTGCATCAGAGTATTCGGATACGGCAATCGAACGGCGCATAAGGCGCTCAATAGACTGCACATCACGAGCCTGATCACGAGTGGCAAGGGAAATAGCCTTACCAAGCTTGCCAGCACGACCAGTACGACCAATACGGTGTACGTAGTCTTCGGCAGCATCAGGAAGGTCATAGTTCACCACAAGGGCAATGTCGTTTACATCGATACCGCGGGCAGCAACGTCTGTTGCAATGAGTACGCGGTACTGGCCACGACGAAACCCTTCCAAGGCGTGACGACGCTGGGCAAGGGAGCGGTTAGAGTGAATCTCTACCGCTGTATGACCCAGGTCACGCACGCGCTCAGTAAGCTTACGTGCACCATGTTTGGTACGGGAGAATACAAGAACCAGTCCCTCGTGATCCTGTAACAAGGTGTGAAGGAGGTTTGTTTTCTCTTCTGGACGAACGTAGGCCATTTCCTGACGGATTTGTGC
>DATHWI010000054.1 GCA_035460805.1 Verrucomicrobiia bacterium
CACGCGCTCAGTAAGCTTACGTGCACCATGTTTGGTACGGGAGAATACAAGAACCAGTCCCTCGTGATCCTGTAACAAGGTGTGAAGGAGGTTTGTTTTCTCTTCTGGACGAACGTAGGCCATTTCCTGACGGATTTGTGCATTACTTTCACCAGCATTAGCAACTTCAATGCGAAGCGGCTCTTTCATGTACACATGGGCAAGTTTGGCAATCTCAGGGGCCATAGTGGCAGAGAAGCACATGGTTTGACGCTCTTTCGAGACCATGTCCATGATTTGCTTGATCTGCGGTGCAAAGCCCATGTCCAACATGCGGTCTGCTTCGTCGAGTACGACAAAGGTGACGTCATCAAGACGCGCTGTACGCTGTTGAATGTGGTCCCACATACGGCCAGGAGTAGCGACAATAATCCGTGGGTTAGCACGAAGATCTTGCTTTTGGCGGTAAATAGGAGCGCCACCAATAAGACAGACTGTCCGGAGTTGAGGCGTAAGCAAGCGCGTAATGCGCTTAATGCTGTCCTCAACCTGAATAGCCAGCTCACGAGTAGGAACTACAACAAGGGCCTTTCCAGGTCCTGCCATAAGCTTCTCGATGATAGGGAGGGAAAACGCGAAGGTTTTACCAGTACCTGTTTGCGCAATGCCCATGACATCATGGCCGCTGCGTGCAACAGGAATAGCCTGCGCCTGAATAGGAGTTGGCGTAGTTAGGCCAAGCGTATTCAACGCAGTTAGGATAGGGGCTGATAGGCCCGTCTGAATAAAGTCCGTAACGGACTGTTGGGTGGGTTCCATACTTTCGATTTAGATGATCCATTCCCCAAGAATCATCTAAAAAGTATGAAACAAGAGAGCGGAGCACTGACTGGATAGCCAGTCATTTAGTAAGTGATTTATCTTAGCGCGAATCCCCGCTTTTGTCAACCATGAAGAAGGGGTGTCCACGAGAAATGATCGGCTTTGCGCGTCTGTTATGCGCAAAACACACAATCTCGTGGACACCCTTTTCTTCTATTGCTACGCTCAACAGTATGATCGCCATTGCCCTCCTTGCCTTCTCCATCGTTCTCCTGGGCTTTTTGATTCGCTTTGAAAGCGTCCAGGCCTTGGACAACCTTATTACCTACGATATCCAACGCCTTCGCACCCCGTACTTAGACACACTCCTCACCTTTATTACCCACCTCGGCGGCAGTGTTGCCCTGAGTACGGTGACCATTCTGAGCGTGGGTGCCTACTATCTACTGGGATATCCCCGCGAAGCCTTCCTTATAAGCATTTGCTTTTTAGTCCTTCCCCTCAACCTTCTCTTAAAGGAGATCTTCCATCGCCCTCGTCCAGCCAAAGAAAAGCACGCTATTCTTGTCCGTACGCGCGGCAAGAGTTTTCCATCTGGCCATACCATGTGTTCCACGGCCATTTACGGCTTCAATGTCTTTCTCCTGGCCGCACTCACGCAGTACTCGCCCCAGCTTCTCATTGGCAGTGCTTTTGGCCTTCTTACCCTGATTGGCATCAGCCGGACATATGTAGGGGCGCATTGGTTTACGGATGTGTTGTGCGGATGGTCGGCCGGCACTATTATTGTTCTCCTACTCGTTACCGCCTACTAAAAAACCGGCCCGAAGGCCGGCTCTTAAGAGGGGGATACCCTATCGGTCGCTAAACGTGCGCTCAATGACCGTAATGTGGCGGTCAGCCGCACCACCTGCGCCCTCTGCCGCCTCTAGAGCAGCGCGGACGTGCTCCTCAGTGTCAGGTGTCACTGGTACGCCAATGACAATGTCTCCACCACGCACAGCATCGTCATAGTATTTGGCGTCTTCTTCGGACAAACCGATGCCCGTAAGGGCACCAATGAGGCCGCCTGCAACCGCGCCAGTTACGGCACCGGAAACAGTGGTCGCAGCGGCACCCGCCAACCCTAAGGCAGCAGCTACCGGCCCACCGATGAGGATGCCGGCCAAGGCAGGAACAACCCCAATACCAGCCAGAAGCCCAGCAATACCACCAATGACCCCGCCGGTTGCAGCACCCCCAAGGGTATCCTCTGCAACCTCCCCGGCACCATCTTTCTCAACCGTCCGTCCATCTTCTTTCGCAATAACTGAGATATCCGATGAGGTGTACCCCATTCCCTCTAAGTTAGCGAGGGCCTGATCTGCTTCGGCGCGTGTCGCAAAGTCTACAAACAACATGTGCGTGGCGTTCATACAGTTCTCTTAGCGGATAAGATATCTGGATCTTCACCTGCCATGTGGGTAAGGCGGTGGTTACGATGTAGTACCACCACCCTAGCGAATGGGTCAACCCACAAGCACCAAAGCAGTCTGCGTTTTCCCTCCTCAGAGCACCGATTCGTTTTGTTGCTTAAGTATCCCTCCTACCCGGCCCAGCAAAAATGATGTATACCTTTCGTACTGCATCCGTAACCCACGGCCTATGCACCCATTCCGCGCAATGACATTCAACGTTAACGGCCAAGCCCGCTTTGGATGGGAGCGGCGCGCGTCTGTGTGCGGAAAGGTTATGGAGGAGAGCCACCCGGACATCGTCGGCTTTCAAGAATTTGGGGTTACAAACTGGGAAACGTTTTCCGACCATCTTCCCTACTTCGATATCTACTACGGGCTGGAAGCGGGCGATATCTTTATCAATCCCATTGCTTGGGATAAGAACCGCTACCACTGCCGGGAGGCCCATACCCAATGGCTCAGTGAGACCCCGCATGTGTACTCCAAGGGATGGGACGGCTCTGAACGTGGCGTCAGCTGGGTAGTCTTAGAGGATTGTTCAGCCGAGCGCGTCATACTGTTTCTCAATGTGCATTTGGACAACAAAGGTGAAAAAGCCCGCATAGAAGGTACCCGCCAAATGCTCACGATCATTGGGCAGTACCCCAACTCCCTCCCCACTATCATCACAGGGGACTTCAACTGCAGCCCTCACCTTCCCCACGACACCTCTTCATACACACGAAAACCCTACGACATGCTGGTAGATGCAGGCTTTTGCGACAGCTGGTCAGACGTCAATCCGGAGACTGCTCAAGTACCCCATACCTTCCACGGATACCAAGGCGAAGAGTATGTAGCAGACCAATTTGGTACTTGGCATACAGATTGGATTATGGTACGAAGCATAAAGACTCTGCAGCACGAGATAATCCGCAAAGCAGAGGATGTGACGTTTCCCAGTGATCACTACCCGGTAGTCTCCCTTCTGGAGTACACCGCGGAGAGCGCAGCTTAGATACTAAAGCCGCATCGCTATGGACAACCTCCCTCCCTTTATTCCTGGTATCGAATTGAACCGCATGTTCTACCAGCAGGTTGTTCGCCCGCTTTTAGACAAACATGCGCCTGGCCTTATTTATTCCGTAGGGGTTGTTGGTGAAGGCTCTGACGTCATCCGCTTCGACAATCCTGAATCGATGGACCACAACTGGGGGCCACACCTTCGCATCTTTTTGAGTGAAGAAGACTTTGAGAAGAAGAGCAAGGAGCTGGATAAGATGTTCCGTAACGAGCTTCCCGTGGAATTTATGGGATTCCCCACCAACTTTACCCCGGAAAGCGACGGGTATTTGGTCCAACAAATGCAGCACATTGAAAAGGGACCAGTAAACCACTTAATCCAATTTTATACTGCCAAGACTTTCTTCCAGCACTACCTTGGCATTGATCCCAAGAAGCGTCTTACCCATGTAGATTGGTTGACCTTCCCCCAGCAGGCACTCATAGAGGTATCGGCCGGAGAGCTCTACCACGATGGTCTGAAGCTGCAAAAGTTGCGGGACAGGTTTTCTTATTATCCCGACGACGTTTGGCGATACATGTACACCATCCAATGGGGCCGCCTAGCCAACCTAGAGACTTTCCCAGGAAGAACGGGTTCTGTTGGCGATGAGCTAGGCTCACAAATTGTCACGAACCGGATTGTCCACTGCCTCATCCAAATGTGTTTCCTCATGGAGAAGCAGTATATGCCTTATCCAAAGTGGTTTGGCAGCACCTTTTCCCGGTTACGCCCAGCCAATGAACTTACCCATATCTTCCTCAACACTGTTCACGCTACAAACTGGCAAGAGCGGGAAGAGCATTTAGGATATGCCTATGAGATCATTCTCCGCCGCCATAACGAGCTCAAGCTCATGAAGCCCTGGAATACGGAGATGAAGGAATTTGAAGGGCGGCGCTACAAGGTTATCTACGCCAACAAGATCTACGACCAACTCCATGAGAAACTGCCGCCCAAGTTCAAGGGCCTGCGTTGGCCGATGGGGGC
>DATHWI010000055.1 GCA_035460805.1 Verrucomicrobiia bacterium
AAGCCCAAAGCATAGTTGTCGGCGGATTCAGATTGGAACACCCAGATCTTGATGAGTGTCGCCTTCGGACTGGGTTGAGGCACCTGCCAATGTGTTGCGTACTTCAGCAAGGCGGCCCGTGTTGTGGATGGCAACGGATCGGCGGAAGCTCCGAGGGCAACG
Source organism: Verrucomicrobiia bacterium (assembly GCA_035460805.1). Taxonomy (NCBI): domain Bacteria; kingdom Pseudomonadati; phylum Verrucomicrobiota; class Verrucomicrobiia; species Verrucomicrobiia bacterium. Next base: position 163 of record DATHWI010000055.1, read on the forward strand.
ATGTGGCCCAAGAGTGTCAGTGCCACGAGACAAGTCGTCAGAGAGGGGGGCATGAGGGTCAGGTGGGGGGAGCTACGCCAACTCATCCAAAGGTTTACGCCTTGGGGCATGGTGAATGAGGCTCCAGTGCTTTGTCAAGTTCATCAAGTTCTACTTCCACAATGAAGAAGCTGGGGTGTGGCGTGCAAACGAAGAGGGTGCCTGTTAAGGCACCCTCCCAAGATCCAAACGTGTAACGAAAATGACTGCTGGCGCTATGGCAGTGATCTCTGGCGAGTCGACCAACGATCAACTCGGGAGTAGCCATTGCGTTTTGCCAGCAATAGCGCGAGGCCCAATCCAAGCAAAAGAGCACCACTTGGCTCTGGTACGGGGACAACAGTAATAGTGTTCGTATCCATGGTCACAGCCGCGTTCAAGGCAAGAGCTCGACCTTCGATCGTGGCTCCCGTGGTCAAGGTGATGGACTGGAGGGCAAGGATGGTCCCTGCAAAGTCCGTCCCTGTTCCGAGCGTAGCCGAGCTCCCGACCTGCCAGAAGATATTCGAAGCTTGAGCTCCGCCCGTAAGCACCACCGCACTGTTTGCCGCTGTAATCAGAGTGGAGCCCGCCTGGAAGATCCACACCGCATTTGGATCACCCATGGCATCCAGGGTCAGAGTTCCAGTGAGCCCAAAGGACGTGGGATCATTGTAAACTCCTGCGCCCAGCGTCAAGCCTCCTAAATCAAAGATTGGTCCATAGATTGTCGTAGGTGTTCGCAGGAGGGCATCAGCATAGGCGGAGGTCAAGTCGGCTTTGGCTCCGAAAGTGGTGTCATCTCCTGCGTGGTTGGTCCCATTGAGGGTAATCGAGCCCAGCCCTGTGATCGTCGGTGTCGGAAGCGTGCCGATATCCCCTGTGATCGTTGTAGGGCCGGTATTGGTGATCCCTGAGCCCGCGAGAACGGCGAAGCTTGCGGCCGTTCCCAGATCGACCACTTGGCCGTGCATGTCGTGTGTGAAACCTGCGACTGCAGCTGCGGCGACGATTCCCGTAACAGTCCTTCTCAAGAAGGCGAGCTTTTTTAGCAATGAAGAGTGTATGAGGTGCATTTTATGAATCATTCAAGTTTTGGCGGGGGCCATCCCAAACGGGTGGCGGCAGAGCCGTAGAGGTAAATTCCATTGCCGCAGAAGGGCATGGACTTGCAAAAGCTGGCTGGAGCGGCATAGATGGCCAAGGGTGTGCATTCTGGTAAGTAATGCTTTAGAACTATAGGATTAATTAATGTGATACGAAGATAATGAGGGGGAATCCGATTGTGGCAATGAGGATTACAGATTATATAGAAATAGTAAGGTCCCGTTGAATTGTGACCCTGGGCGAACGCCTACGGTCGACATTCTCAAGGCGGGTTTGCGCGGAATGCCAGGAATCGTAGATGGATTGTCGGGTATGTGCCCGACACAACGCGCGTT
>DATHWI010000056.1 GCA_035460805.1 Verrucomicrobiia bacterium
AGACCCGTCAACCTTCGTGATCAACACTGCTGCTCTCACGAGCGATATTGTTGAGGTGTGGATGAGTGGCTTCAAAGCAAAGGACGGGACATCAGTCCCCAGCAAGAGCGTCCATGGGACAGCAATGAGCGCTCTGAGTGCCTTCTACCAACAACACGGCACGTTGCTCCCTGATGTAATGCGTGCTTCTGTCAAACAGTTCACCAAGGGAGTTGCAAGGACCCGTGCCGAGCTGAAGCAAACTGGCGAGATCCCGCTGGAGGAGGGCAAGGCTCACGTTCCTGGAGACCTGTATTTGACGATTGTTCGCGCACTCTTGACGAATGGAGACGTTTTTTGCCATGTCTTCTGTGTGCTTGCGTGGAATCTCATGGTTCGAGTGAGCAATGTGGCCTCACTGTGCGCTGCAAATTTTTCTTTCTCTGAGGACTCACTCCAGGTTGCCTACGTGAAGCACAAGGCTGATCAAGAGGGAGAACGCACTGACCCAAAGCACTGCTATGCAAACCCGCTGAATCCCGCGGCGTGTGTCATCACTGCTCTTGGGATTCATTTTGCGTGCTTTGGTGCTCCAAAGCGCCGCACAGATGTGCTCTTTGAGGGGCAACGCCAACATGATCGATTTGTGAGAAAACTGCGCAAGGTGCTCAATGAGGACAAAGAGCTGAAGGGGCTGATCGACCGCCAGGGGATTACCGTGGATGACATTGCATCGCATTCTCTGCGCAAAGGAGGACGCTCCTACTGTGCTGGTGGGTCGACGATGGGACCCTCCACGGCCACTGTCCTGCTCCGAGGTGGGTGGCGTCAGGATGGCATGGATCAGAAGTACGTACGCTATGAGCATGCGGGCGATCAGTTGGTGGGCCGCTATCTTTCAATGCTGGATGTGAGTTCTCCAACCTTTGCAACACTCCCTCCACATTTTGAGGCTGTGGATGACGATGTTCTCAATGCTGTTCGTCTTGTATTTCCTGATGCTGCCGAGGGCTTTGAGGGTGTTCTGGTCACGTGCCTGGCATCCCTTGTCTACCATCGCGCATATTTTCGCGAAACCCTTGCACCTGCGCACAAGCTCTTCAAGACAACTCTTTTCACGCAAGGGCTTGCTGACAAACTGGGCCCGCGAGTTGCATTGTCATTCCCAGGCGATGTGATGCGCTCTACGGGTGTCCCTCCTATCACGCAAATTCTGGGTGACTTACAAGATCTCAAGCAAACGGTGGCGACATTTCCTACACTCGTTGGGAATACTCTTCATGAAGAGCTTGAGAAGCGCCAGTTTGATGCTGGTCAGCTTACACGCGAGGTGGTGGAGACCCTCGTAAAGGACATGCAAACGAAAGTCGTTGCCGAAATTGGGTCTTTACGCAATGGCCTGCACGCGGCTGTCGCAGGTGCTCCAGCTGCACCAAATGCCGGGCAGCAAGCAAACGACCAATTTCAACGCTGGATGTGGGGTGGCCAAATGCACCCCGTGCCCGAGGAGTTTGACCTGGATACCTCACTCCCTCCGGCGACCTTGTTCCAGCTCTACCTCCTTGGTGACGAGCAGGAACGAATCGGTCCGTACAAGATGCTCACATCACAGGACGTGGTGGGAAAACAAGCCAAGGCGCGCGTGTCTGATATGCACAAGCTGATGGAGCCTATCATTGACTCGTTGAAGAAGCAACACCATTGGCATCACCAGCCAACGGTCCACGAGGTGAACACAATGTGGGAACGCGGCAAGACAGTCATCCGCGGCAACGAGAGGAGCAACAAAGGCAAGAAGCGCCGCTTGAAGGAGATGGCATGGACCACAGCACTGAAGGAGTACCGCAAGCGAGGTCGCGAGTCAAATGACCAGGACGACGATAACGACCTCCACAGCAGCGCTGACCAACACGGCGCGGAGTCAGTGGATGCAGTGGGGGTTGCTCGGCGTCCGCCCAAAGGCAAAGGCGAACTCTATGAGAAATGAAGATTAACAAGGGCTTCTCAACGGTGGTCGGAACACGTCCCGAGCCGCCACCTTTGAACTGCGAAAACGAAGAGCCGTGCGACACACCATAAAATGAACGGAACGAGAAGTCCATGGCACGGTTCGCTCCTCAAGACATTGGTTGAAAGGATGGCTGCAACGCCGCCCTTTACTTCTTCCACTTCCAACGAAAGTGTGCTAATAATATTTTTTGTGCCTGTTCATGGCGATGTAATTTTGGTGCCCCTCGTGTCTATGGCCTATCCCTCTGGCAATGAACTATTGGGTATTTTAGACATTTTA
>DATHWI010000057.1 GCA_035460805.1 Verrucomicrobiia bacterium
GGGGTGCAGTAAATATGGGAATCGTTCTGGGTAATAGGGCCGCGCACACGGATAAGCCCAGTAAGGGTACCGGACAACTCGTTGCGGTAAATGCCGCCTGCTTCAGCCAGTTTTAGCGGAAGGTCGCGGTAACTGGTCACCAGCTTCTCCATAATCATATGGTGGTGCGGGCAGTTCATTGGCTTGAGGTAGAATTTCTTCCCCTCTTCATCGGTCAAGGAGAACATGTCCTCACTGTAGTACTGGGCATGGCCCGAGCGGATGTAGAGGTTTTCGTGGGCTAAGACCGGGGTGGCAACATACTGGTACCCAAGTGCCTCTTCTTTTTTGCGCATGTACTCTTGCAGGAGGTACTTGATGGTCTCGCCACGCGGCAACCAGAGCGGCAGGCCTGGCCCCACTTCTTCAGAAATCATGTAGATGCCAAGCTGCGGACCCAGCACACGATGGTCGCGCTTCTTAGCCTCCTCCATCATTTGGATGTAGTTGGAAAGCTCCTGCTCAGATTCAAACGCCAACCCATAGATGCGCTGGAGCATAGGGCGCTTTTCATCGCCACGCCAATAGGCACCGGAGACATGGGAAAGCTTGAAGCAGCCGTCAGGAATTTCATTGGTGGCGGCAACGTGCGGGCCTTTGCAGAGGTCTACAAAACTGCCGGAACGGTAAAAACTCACCTCGGTTTCACCGGCGGCTGCCAGGTCGCGGATAAGCTCTTCCTTGTACGGCTGTCCCGCAACCATGGCAAGCCCTTCTTCAATGCTGTAGGACTTCACCGTGAACTCCACATGCTCTTTCACCAGCCTTTCCATACGGGTCTGCAGGTCAGTCAGGTCATCTGGCGTTACCGGGCGGGGCAAATCAAAATCATAGTAAAAGCCATTGTCGATGGCTGGGCCAATAGCCAGCTTGGCTTCTGGGAAAACTTCCAGCACGGCCATCGCCAAAATATGCGAAAGCGAGTGACGGACTTTATGGAGCTGTTCAGGTGATACTTCGTTCATGGGAGTTGTGTGGTGGCCTAGCGGGCAGGGATGCGGAATTTTTTAGCTAACGTACGGATTTTCTCGGTCACCTGGGCTGTTGTTTCTGGTTCCCGGAGCACTGAGGCGATACAGTCTGCAAGTGTCTCCATTTCCGCCTCTTTCATCCCTCGCGTCGTCACTGCTGCCGTACCAAAGCGCAACCCGGAAGGGTTGGCGGGTGGCTGGTCATCAAAAGGCAGGCTGTTCATGTTGCACACAATGCCCACCTCTTCCAAAAGGAGTTGTGCCTCTTTGCCGCGGAGTGGCCCAGGGCGGAGGTCTAGCAGGAAGAGGTGCGTGTCCGTACCATCGCCCACTAGGCGGAAGCCTTGCTGTTGGAGGCGGATAGCCATGGCCCGCGCATTGGAGACGGTCTGGCGGGCGTATTCACGGAACGAAGGGTGAAGCGCCTCTTCCAACGCCAACGCCTTGGCGGCAATGGTGTGCATGTGAGGGCCGCCCTGGGTACCAGGGAAAACCGCCCGGTCTATGGCCTTGGCAAATTCTTTCCGGCAGA
>DATHWI010000058.1 GCA_035460805.1 Verrucomicrobiia bacterium
CATTGGCGATGCTGGCGGTGGCAGAAGCCAGCTGAAGTGGGGTGGCTAATACAAATCCTTGGCCAATCGAGGCCTGGTAGGTGTCGCCAATGTACCAGTTGTCTTTAATGACCTCTTTTTTCCAGGCAGGGGTAGGCACAAGACCACTTGCTTCACCAGGGATATCGATACCGGTTTTGGCGCCAAACCCAAACTTTTGGTAGTACTCAGCCAGTCTATCTATCCCAAGGCCTTTCATGTTCCGCTCCTCCCATCCACCACCGAGAGCGTAAAAGAAGATGTTGTTTGATTCGGCAATGGCCTGCCGTGTATTGGTTTGGCCGTGGAGCTTCCAGTCTGGGAAGCTAAAGCTGCCGATGGTAATGGCGGCAGGGGTGTAGAAAGAGGTGTCCTGCTTGATGATGCCAGTCTGGAGCCCAGCAGACGCCACGAACGGCTTAATAGTTGAACCTGGGGCATACGTGCCTTGCATGGCGCGGTTGAGAAGGGGGTTTGCGGGGTTGTCTAGTAGTTTCTGATACTCGTCCTTAGCAATGCCCTCTGCGAAAAGGGAGGCCCCATAGTCGGGCAGGGAGACCATGGCTTTAATGGCACCTGTTTGAGGCTCAATTACTACTGCGCTGGCTCCTAGCTTGGGAAGGTCACCAAATTTCTTCTTGCGGCGCTCCAGTTCATGAATGAGGGCATCGGACACTACTTTCTGAAGCTTTGCGTCGATACTCAGCTTTAGTGTGTCGCCGGTCTTTGGTTCGCTGTTAGCGCTGTCAGGCACTAAACGGACAACCTCGCCGCTTGCGTTCACCTCAGCGTGCTGGACGCCGGGTTTGCCGCTTAGGATGTCGTTGTACTGCTTCTCAAGGCCTGCGCGTCCCACGCGCGTGTTGGGCGATACGCCGCTGTCTACTGCCTGCTGGTCCGGCCGGCCCATGTACCCAATAAGATGGCCTAGTGAGGGGATGTCTATGTAGCGACGGACAGGCAGCTCTTGGAGGATTACGCCCTGTGTGTCGGAGAACCATTCTCGGTAGAGGAGGCTCTCGTCCTTGGTTAAGTTGGTCTTTACCGCAAAAGGCTCGGGGCTCTTGCTCCGGAACTCCTCGATGTAGGTAATGTCTTCATCGGTAAGCTCCGCTTTCTCCTTGAGGAGGGCGTAGACGGTCTCACGGTCCTTCTTACGGGTAGGAAGGGTCTGTGGGTTGATGGCGAGTGCCAACTTCCGGCTGTTCTGTGCCAAAATTTCGCCGTTAGCATCCACAATGAGGCCACGGTCTGAGGGTACGGTAAGGAGGCGCACGCTGTTACCCTCTGCCAAACTCCTGTTAATTCCGGCATTGCTTACCTGGAGGTGGTAGGCCTGGAGGGCCAAAATACTGATTGAAGCCCCAAGCACAATGCCAATCCCTAGGAAGCGGCGTTTTGGCGTGCTGCCATCTTCAATCTCTTCGCCCATTGGGGTGATATCTTCAGAATACGAAAGCCGGTTCCCTGGGTCACTATTAGGGAGTGTGCGCCTTCCTTCCGGATTTCCAAAGAGATCAAAGGAGTTCATGCGACGGTTTGTTGGTGAGGCGCTGAATGAGTGC
>DATHWI010000059.1 GCA_035460805.1 Verrucomicrobiia bacterium
CAAGCTCATGAAGCCCTGGAATACGGAGATGAAGGAATTTGAAGGGCGGCGCTACAAGGTTATCTACGCCAACAAGATCTACGACCAACTCCATGAGAAACTGCCGCCCAAGTTCAAGGGCCTGCGTTGGCCGATGGGGGCGATTGACCAGTTTGTAGACCATACGCGCCTCAATAAGGAAAACTACATTTGGCGCCATGTAGGCTGCTGGGTCAAATAGGTCACTCAAGACTACTAGAAGGCACCCAAAATTTTAAAGGGGTGTACAAAATACTATTTGTGCACTATGGTACTGATACTTTAGCAAGTTAGCTCCCAACCTTATGGAAACTACCATCCCAGAGAAGAGCAAGCTTCGCCGGTTCTCCGAGCGCTTTGAGCTTCCCACGCTCATTCTCCAAGCCATATTCCTTACTCGGTTTGTCCTCCTCGCCGTGGGCCTCTCCTCCCACCCCATAAGCCAACTCATCATTGGCATGACCAATCCGGTCATTGTGCCGCTGAACCACCTCATCCCCCCTATCGACATTGTGCGGTACATTATTGAGCCAGCCTCTGCCATCTTTGGCATCCTTATTCCTTTTCTCTTTGCCATCATCGCTCTGCTTACAGACTTCTACCGCTATAAGCGGAAAGCAGTAAGTGAGCGGCAACTCGCAGAGGCCCAATAACCCCCCTTGGGCGGGATGGATGTATACTGAATTAACAAGATTCACGTATCTAGCATCCCACCCATGGAGCACCAACCTCCGGTTGAAGAAACTTCAACCCAACCAGTAGAGCAACCCAAAGCACCCGAGGCGGAAAAACCTGTCGTTTCACTAAAGATCTCCAAGAAACCCCTCATTATTGGAGGTGTTATCGCCCTCCTGCTTATTGCTGGGGGCGTTTTTGCTTTCACCTCCCGCGGAAACAATAGTGAAAAAGACAAGGGCAAGGAACAGATAAGCGAGCAAGAGCGAGAAGCCATTGAAAGAGACAAGGGCAGAAGCACAACGCCCGAAACTACCGCTGACACAACGTCGGAAAACCGTTTCTTTGCAGAAAACAGCGAAGGATGTGTCGAGCAAGACGCAAGCTTCACCTCCGCCCCTCTCCCAGAAGGCCAGCTCGGCTGGATTGAACCTATGGGCAAGGTGCTAGACGGCCACGTTACCCCTACAGACCACGTATATGTTCATCCGCTGAACTCCCGTGCAGCCGACAACACCTATGACGTTGTCATGCCCGCCAAGGGAACCGTGGTAGCAATCAGTGCCATGCCTGCTTCCTACGTAGGTGACCGGCAGCAAGAAACAGCCGTTGAAGACCACCGGCTTGTGATTGCTCATAACTGTCAGTATTTCTCTATCTTCATTCACGTTCACAAGCTTTCCCCAGCCTTGTCCGCTGTAGTTGGAAAGCTTGACCCAAGCACAAGCAAAAAAGTTTCCATTCCCTTGGAGGCGGGTGCAAAATTGGGGATGGTTGGCGGCTCCGCATTTGACTGGAGTCTTATAGATACCAAGACCACCCTCACGGGCTTTATCAGTCCAGAATTGTACGATGGTGAGCCTTGGAAGATCCACGCCATTGACCCTTTGAGTCTCTACAGTGGCGCAGTCAAGACCAAGCTTGAGGCTCTCAGCATGCGCAGCGCCGCACCTTTTGGTGGAAAGATTGATAATGACAAGGCGGGCGCCCTAGTTGGTAACTGGTTCCGTGAGGGTACCGGTGGATATAGCAGTAACAATAAGGATAGTAGCGGGCGATATTGGGACGGCCACCTTTCCGTTGCGCCCGACTATGTGGACGATAGTTCAACTGTCGTTTCCATTGGCAACTGGACCAACGATACTGCTGCCCAGTACATCGTAAAGGGATCTGCCGACCCTAGCGCTGTCACCAAGGCTACTGGCCCGGTAAAGTACGAGCTTGCTGCCATTAGCTATGTTCAACCATCTGGCGCTGAGTGGACGGGTAACGAGAAGTTTGTAAAAGGGGTAAAGCCCATCGCTAAGGGTGCATCCGTAGGGACCATCATGATGGAAGTCCTGGACGGTGAGAAAATCAAAGTGGAAAAGTTCCCCGGGAAAACGCCTGCCCAGGTAACCGCTTTCACCAGCGCCGCACAGACATACGAACGCTAAGAAGTGTCTGAAAGCCCCACCGCATGGTGGGGCTTTTTTGTTCTCTCAGAGCCTCTAACACATTGACAAATTGAGGTTTTTATGGTATGATCCCGGCATCTTGAAAATTGCTGTATCACTCCTGCTCGCCGTTTTCGCAACCACCACCGTGGTCGCACAGACCACGACGGCCCCGGAGGCCCAACCTGCCCAGCAGGCTGCCTCCTGGAGCGCAGCGTCCTTCCCTCCCGACATTTGTCGTGGCGGGTTCCGTTCTACCAAGTGGTGGAACGAGGCGCCTGCGGAGTTCAACCATGGCGACGTGCGTTTCCGCGCACTCACCCTGGAGGTGGCGATGGAACTCTCCGTCAAGGAGGGCGACACCGTCATGGTCATCATGCGCCCTCTCAAGGGAAAGGCTGGTGACTTCCGCCTCACACCTACCAAGGTGGTAGGAGTCAGCATCCAGGACGCCGGTGTGGTGGATGTACGCGTACTTCGCGTCACTCCCCTGGACCCCAAGGGCTTTCAGCCCGGGTGGGTCACCACCGGTGGCGGCGAGAAGCTGGAGCTTCGGGTCATTCCGGCGGAGGGCAACCAAGTACGGTTAGCCACGCCAGCGACACCCGCTCCTGCGGTTGGTACCACCACCACGACTACCACCGTCACGACAACGACAACCACCACAACCGGTGGCGGACCCATCCCCGTCGTGAAGGGGTAGCACCCAAACTAAGAAGCCCGGCCACTAGGCCGGGTCTTTTTTATGGCGTACCATTAGGGTGAATTGGCTTTGGTACTTGATTATGTGACCCCAAAATGCTACATTTCGGGCAACCAATCCAAGCTACGACATTGGCCATTCACAACTCGACCCTGAAAAGGGGCATCCGTAGGAGGATGAACTTTGGAATCTAGCACTGTACTTGCACCGCTATACGGTGACCAGTCCCTCGCCATGACCAGTGGAGGCAGAGGTGTCTCCCGCTACCACGCAAGCGCCGCCGCCCTCGTAAGCTCTCCGGAAGACCTCGAGAAAGCACGCAATAACAAGCCGTTTGGCTCTTTTGAAGAGGTTGCTCCCAGGATTAAGGAAGCCCTCTCTAATGACCCGAAAGGCACCCAGGCGTTTATCGATACGCACATGGAGGAGTTCCTCCGGCAGCACTACCCGCATCTGGAGGAAAGCCACGTCGGCTTTGAGATCGATTTCTCTATCACCGGAGGGACCGACGACGAGCAAGAAGCCAAGCGTTTTGACGAGCTGACTGCAGCAAACGTCCGCATCGGCCTGAGCAACCAGGCAAACCAGGTACTCAAGCCAGCCTACGCCAACTTCCAAACCCTGCGCAGCCAGCTTCGGCACCTGCGCGGCCTCGACCTTCTCAGCGCCTCAACCATGCTGCCCGACTCCTGCCTGCCCACCTTCTTGGTGACAGCACCGGTCTGGTACGTTGCCGGACGTGGAAAGCCCCTAACCAATACAACCGGCACCAACGGTGCACCTGACAAGTTCAGCATGCACATGGCAGAGCGCCTCGGGACGCTACGCCTTGCCGACTGGTATCAGGTATGGAACAGGCGGTCTCGCCCCTTCACTGCGTACCAAGGCGACGTCATTCCGCCACACCTCCTCCAGACCATCGAGCGGCTGCAAGGCGAGCTCGATTACCTGGTGATTGCCACGCCGTTTCACGACGTAGCGGCACGTGAGTGGCAGGCTCCGGCGCCCAAGCGCATGATCGACCCCTACCTTCTGGGCTTCAGTGAGGCCCTCCCGGAATGCTTCTTCTTCCTTGGGAGATGGAGCAATACCGGCGTCTTCCCGCTCGCCAGCGAGATGATGGCCCAAGGCATGAACTGCCTACGTGAGCAGCTCCCCAGGGTTAAGGCTGCATTCAGGGACTCCGTCACCTGGGCTGCCCCCAAGTCGGTTGATCTCAAAGGATGGGGCACTCGCGACGGAAAGCACATCCAGGCTGCCGTAGAAGGAGCGATCAAAGCCTTCGACGAGCTCAACCTCGTCCCATGGCTCTCCGAAGGCCGCCCGCAGCGGCGCCTTCTCAACCCAGTCGGCTAATCCCGACACAACACACCCCCAGACAACCGTCTGGGGGCTTTTTTATCCCTAAGAAACCGTACAGTTACTTGGTTTGCCCGTTTCAAACCCCTTGGTAAACCACGTTACCCGTTGCTCAGAAGAACCATGGGTCCAGCTTTCAGGATCCACCCTTCCCGTAACTGTCTTTTGGATCCGGTCATCACCCACGGCTGCCGCAGCGTCTATCGCCTCCTTAATTTCTCCCGGCTCGAACACACCTAGTGGCGCCACTGAGTTAGCCCAGGTGCCAGCAAAGCAATCTGCTTGTAATTCTATACGGATAGACTCTTCGTTGGTGCGCTCGGCAACCTCTGTTATGCCGAGCAGGTTTTGCACATGGTGCCCCACTTCATGGGAGATGACGTACGCCTCGGCCACATCCCCGCCCTCTGTCTTAAAGCGGCGCTGGAGTTCATCGAAAAAAGTTTCATCCAGGTAGATGGTGCTATCCAAGGGGCAGTAGTGAGGCCCAACCTCAGAAGTGGCAATGCCGCAGCCGGACTGGGTAGCTTGCCGAAACAAGACGAGCTTTGGGGCTGTGTAGGTCTTTCCACTCGCCGCAAAGATTTGCTGCCACGTTTCGTTGTTAGAACCTAATACCGTAGAAGCAAACTTAGGATACTCATCCGACCCGTCAAAGTCGGTCTTTTGAAAGGTTTGCTGCGTGGTTTGCAAGCCTTCCAACTGACTGAGTACAGCATTTAAATCACCTCCACTAGTGAAGTAGGTGAAGGCCATGAAAATGAGCGTCCCTACCAAGCCAAGGCCCCCTATTCCCCCGGCAAGGGAAGCTCCCCGACGGTCTTCCACATTCCCTTGCGATGTTAGTTTGTCCCAATATGCCATAGTCCTTACCTCCTGAGTGACGTAATTTCTAGTTGCAGACGCGGACCCGTGAGGGAAAGGTATCACATTTTCTGCTAGCATGACAGTATGATGACCCCACGCGAAATACGGGAAAAGTGTGCCGTATTTGGCATATGTGGGGCAGAGGATGCGGCACGGATTACCTTCTTTGGGCTCTATGCGCTGCAACATCGCGGGCAAGAAGGGTCGGGTATTTGCTGCTCCGATGGAACCACACTGCGTGCCCACCGCCAGGCGGGACTGGTCAACCAGATTTACACTGAGGAAGTTATCGCCAAGCTCCATGGCTCCCTTGCCATTGGGCATAACCGCTACTCAACTTCGGGCGGCTCTGACCATGACCATATCCAACCCATTATGGGAAAGGACCGACTGGTAGCCGTAGCCCACAACGGCAACCTCCCTTCTACCGCCGCCCTGGAAGTCTTCCTCAAGAAGCACGGCATTGCTGCCCAAAACCTGACCGATTCCGAGATGATGGCTGCTGCCATTAAGTACTACCTTATCCAAGGCCACTCCTTGAGCAAGGCAGTTGCCAAGGCATTCCCCCTCTTTACTGGCGCATTCTCCCTTCTTGTCATGACCTCGGATACGCTGGTCGCCATTAGGGATCACTGCGGCATCCGGCCACTTGCCCTAGGGCAACTGGAGAAAGCCTATGTAGTGGCCTCGGAAACATGCGCTTTTGATACCATCGGCGCCACCTTTATGCGTGAGGTGCTCCCCGGTGAAATGGTTACCATTACTGCAGGCAAGCTGAAAAGCCAGCAATTAGCCCCGCCCAACCAAAAGCTGGACATCTTTGAGTTCGTCTACTTCTCCCGACCTGACAGCTATATATTGGGGAAAAGCGTAGATCAGGTACGCAAGAACATGGGTGCAGAGCTGGCCCGTGAAACCGAAGGGCTAGAGGCTGATATTGTTGTCCCCGTCCCAGACTCTGGCATTACCGCGGCGCAAGGGTACGCGGAAGCGTCTGGCATCCCCCTTTCTTTTGCCCTCATTAAGAACCGGTACATTGGCCGCACCTTCATCCAACCCGAACAACAAATGCGGGATGTTGCCGTACGCATGAAGCTCAACCCTATCCGTTCCGCCTTGGCGGGTAAGCGGGTTATTTTGGTAGATGACTCCATTGTCCGCGGCACCACGTCCCCGCAAGTAATCAAACTCCTTAAAGCTGCGGGCGCCCGTGAAGTGCATTTCATGGTGAGCTCCCCTCCATTCCGCTATCCAGACTTTTACGGGATGGATGTCCCGTCGCAAGAGCATCTCATTGCAGTACATAAAACGGAGGAGGAAATAAGGGACTTCCTTGGCGTAGATTCCCTTCACTATCTCTCCTATCCAGGGCTGATTGCTGCCACAGAATTGCCCGAAGACCAGTTCTGCACTTCGTGTTTTTCTGGCATCTATCCTATTGACCTACATGAACGGGCAGAGGAGGTAACAACCCTTCCGCACTGGCATGGAAAGCAAGAAACTTTAGGGCTATAGGATTGACAAATGGGGGGTTTTATGGTATAACCTCCCACGTATGCGAAACTTGCTAAACACGCTCCCCTCTCCCGTCGCCTTCATCCTCTGTTTCATCGGCATATCCGTGGCCCTTGGCCTAACCATGACATGGGTCTTCCCCACGTTCTACGGAAATGCCCTGGCGATCGGATGCACGACATGGATCGTTGGCCTCTTTTTCTACGGCTGGCGAACCGCAGGCTTCCGCCGCACCGCCCTCTACACGCTCTTGATTGCCGCAATGTGCACGTTCGCACTCTTCTGCGGCTTTCAGGCCACACCGCTCCTCAGCGGGTTGGAGCCACCAATGAGCGCGATTGCCTTCTGCTCCGTCCTCTACGGCGCGATGTGCGTTTTCGCCTTCGTCTGCCAGCAGATCAACACCAGCATGGAGAAGAGCAAGCGGCCGTTCGTCCGCGCAATCCCCGCCCTTTGGGCGCCGCGCACAGCGACACACTAAGCCTCACGGCTTCTGAACCAGGACTACCGAGTCCTGGTTTTTTGTTGTCATAAAATACAGGCATACTACACCTATATGAAACCCTATTTCGTCTACATGGTGCAGTGTGCCGATGCCACCCTCTACACCGGCATCTGTACGGATGTAGAACGGAGGGTCAAAGAGCATAACGGCTCAACCCTAGGGGCCAAATACACAAAAACACGACAGCCAGTCGTGCTTATCTATTCGGAAACATGTGCGGACCGTTCTACTGCTTTGAAGCGCGAGCATGCCATCCGCCAGCTGTCCCGCTCGGAAAAGCTTATGCTTTCGCAGCGGTCACAATCTTCTTGAGGGTATGGAAAAAGCGTCCGGTAGTTTGGATATCGCCAAATGTGACGGAAACGAGCTTGGTAGGGTCGGCCGGCCGTCCATTTGTCACAAAGTAACGGACAAACACCTCCTTCTTACCTACACCCACAATCTCACAGTCACCTTTAGCGGAGGTTAACGGCAGCTTCTTAGGCACGGTAACTTTTTCAGCCGTAAAGAGGACAAGGTACCGTTCGTTTTCCCCTGGTTCCTTGTCGCAGAACAGAGGGAACTCCAACAGAGAGTCTACTTCTTCGACGGTCCGAATATACACCGGGACTTGGAACCCAAGTGCCGTATGAAGATGGGGAGCTATTTGTGCCTCAAGTTTTTGAGGGTCCGCATCGGCATCAAAAAAGACATTCCCACTTTGGATGTATGTCTTTACCCCTTCAAGGCCCAACTCTTCAAAGAGTTTGCGGAGCACCTCCATTTTGACCACGCGGTTGCCACCAACGTTTATGCCGCGAAGGAAGGCAATGTATCGGCGCATGGCACCCTAGTTAACCGCGTCGTAAGACTGGCGAATCCAAGCAAGCACCTG
>DATHWI010000060.1 GCA_035460805.1 Verrucomicrobiia bacterium
GCGTTCCCTTTGGAGCCACTTTCTTGGGCAAAAAGAATGCGATTGTCATCCGGAGACATCCATTCTCACGCTTGTGCGCCTTGCCTCCATTACTCCAGCTGAAAGGGCGGAAGCTCCTCTTTAGGCACTTTGAATGCCAGTGGGATGCAGGTCACTGTCTCCGCCTTTTGCGGCCTGTCCCGCAGCAAATGGAGCAACAGCACCCTGACCTTTAGCCATTTCTCCTGCGGTACGTCGACGTCCACCCGAAAGTAACGCCGACCACTGAAGCCAGCGGCAACGGCAGGTGGCAAAATGACTTCAACATGGACCTCACCCACGCGGACCTCCTGAACGACATCGTAGCCACCGTGCCCCTGGTTGTCGCACTCAAAGTAAAGGTCGCCATACGGTCCCGGCTCGCCAGATTCACGCCTGCCGAGCGTCAAGTAATGGTCCTTCCCCATAAAGCGCAGGACAAAAACTCCCGGTTCAGGTTCATCGACGACAAGTTGGTAGGCAGTAAAGAAGATGGCAGTGCTTTTCATGTCTTCATTCCATAATACAGGCGCTGGGAACCCTCTCACCGGCTAACGGGACTTTTCCCAGAACGCCACAACCCTCGGGTGAGTTTCCCGCTTTGCCAGGCCCGGACACCAGGTGCGGTGATCCTGGGATGCGAACTCCGGGCACATTGGAACATCCGTTTTTCTGAAAGTGTGATACGCCACTTCCCTGGAGCCTTCGAAATAGTAGTAGCACTTTGCATCCTCCGCATAAATCCACCAGTCCCCAGAGCCGGTATTCATAACCTTCGGTTCAAAGCTCCATATGCTGGATTCCTTTGGAACAATGTAGACCGGCTCCATCGCCAGCCCCACCAGATTGCCCACAGCCCGTCGTGACAGGAAAGCGGCGCTACCCGCGATCAAGAAAATCACCAAAGCAATCGTGAGACAACGGGAAAATTTCCTCATGACCATACGGGGCGAAGTTCCCATGGCTTGGATTCATAGATGATCAGAATCATGGAAGAGGTAGTACGGGCAAATGCTCTGGGTGCCCTCCAGGGAAGGGCACACTCTCTCAATCATGGAGCGGACCGACCCAGATCGCAACCCTGTCAAATCCTCGCCCGCAATTTGCGCACATTACACGGGCAATTCCCAGCGCATCCTCCACTCCCTTTATTTGTCCATCGCGCAGCAGATCCAGGTAAACATCCCTGACCTCCGGGTTCCCCGTCCCCCAGGCGCTATTTGTACATTAAGCCAGCGGTAAGCAACAAAGCGACACTAGCTCCCAACGAAGGATAGATCATGGCCAAATGCACCACAATGATCAATATCGCAAACGTCCCTTTGGGGGCCGGCGCTCTTGTGGTCACTTTATAGTGATGGCGAAAGATTAAATAGAGCAATGGAATAGCGCTCAACCAGTGGATCAGAGGTAAATTGGATTCAAGCAAGTTCATGACAATTAGTTGAAAGTCTTCGTAACCCAGTCGTGGATGCCACGGTATCGTTGTCGCCTGTCTTATTCCCAACCCGGTTCCACCATCAACAACTTGAGGAACCGAATGCGTGAGCCACTCTTCAGACCGTCTGGCCTTCGGTGATTTTCCCAGCATGGAACAAGAGAGCTACGCCCAACAAAAAAACTCGACGCACTCAACCACCATGGAAATTTGTCTGAGTAGCTAGTTGTTGACCATGGGATGAAAGCGACCACCTTCCTTGTTGTCTGCTGGGACAAATTCACTTGTCCCTCATCCACGGATGACAGATTCAACATCCTCGCAAGTGAATAAGCCCGGAAGTGCAACCACAGAAGGAAAACGCCCATCAACGCATTGAGAGCGCCCAAAAGATAGAGAACGTATTGCAACCACATAATACGGCACAAAGATGTGTTTGACGGCACTTGGGACTACCCACCTTGAGAAGGTGATTGCCCAGGTTGAATCACTTAACCACGCTGGCAATTTTTGCACCGCTCAATGTAGTTGCCTCAATTGTACATCGTCAACGTCTTAAAAGCAGCCAACCCTTCTCTATCGGCACTTTAGCGCCGTGAACGCTCATCACCGACTATTGCTCTGAGCTCCGATTCCTGTATGAACTCCCACTTGTCCGCCGCATTAAACAACAGGCTTCTCGCTTCGTTTCCGCAGCCATCAGTGCGACGGCTTGCGTTATTTTCGCTGTTCAGGCCATGCCTCCCCACCTCGACACCCTCCTGGCAAACGCTTCAGACCTTTTTTCAACTCCAACCAGCATCTGAGCGGATGTCGTCTCAAAAGCAGCTGACTTTCACAGAGTTCATCTGTCTCCAAAGACTCGGTCGTCAGGCTGCGTATGGCTCGTGCATGCATCCCCCATCTTCATCTCCTGCGCTCCTTGGGATTCTGGCAGCGACGGGCTTCGCCTTCCTAATCAATGCTGGTCCGCTGCATGCCTCCGACTCGTCCCTCCCCTCCGCCAAACCCATTCCGCGAGTCCAGGTCACGCCGCTACCCAACTACGAATCCTCGTTCACCTATTTAGGGAAGGAGTTGACCCGGTTCCATTTTGACCCGGATTCCAAACGACCTTTTTGGTATCCGGCCCAGACGACGCTGGCACCATCAGTCATCCGGATGGGACATCCGCATGA
>DATHWI010000061.1 GCA_035460805.1 Verrucomicrobiia bacterium
ACGAAGCCTGGACGTAGTCCCTGACCTCGCTGGAGATGAGCTTGGGGATGACCCCGTATGCCGACTTTGGCTGGATCATCAGCCCATTGAGAAGCAGGAGGACGATTGCCTCTACTTGCATGAGCCCTTGCTGCCAGGAAACCGGCAGCTGATCCTCCGCGGTAAACATGGCGAGGGTCTCGTCCGTTTTCACCAGGTAACAGCGGTCTCCCTTAAAGAAGAGTAGACGCTGGATATTGGGAGTATATGCATGAAGTTGCGCTTGCACCTCTATGTATGCCACCACATCGTCACGCAGATCCTCCCGCAGAAGATAGGCGTTTACCTCCGGGGTCCAGCAGTGGACCATGTAGCACTCGACAGCCTGTCCCTTTGGGATCCAGGTAAGGTCTCGCAGGTCGACAAGTCGTCGGAGGAGCTCCGTCTCACCTTCCTCGCCACTGTTTGAGGGTGGGAAAAGGTCTATGGTGAACTCCTGCTCGGATCCGCCAATTTTTCGCGAAAAGGTTATCAACGTTTTTCCTTGCACCCGTGTGCGCTATCCTTATAGCAAATCCTGGGGTTTTAATCAAGGGGTAGAGAGCTTTACGCGCAGCATTTGGTCATCGGTAAAGAACTTGGTATCCCCCGATCCCAGCACAGGCTTGCCATCTATGATCAGTCCGTCATATCCTCCTTGCTTAAGTGCTGCATGGATGGCCTGCTGTGCGTCTGGCCGGTCACCCACAGACTCTTGCTTCCACTTCTCCCACAATTCACGGGTGGTGTTGTAGGGATTTTTCGCCTTTAGGAAAACACGTGCTTCGGGGTCGCTTGAAGCAGGGTCCCCCACCATTAGCGGTTCACCGTTTTTAGAGATCACCTTAGAGGTGTCTGACTCCCCATACTTAAGCGCGACCACCTCATTCCCTAGGTGGCGCTCCGTCATTCTTCCCTGGTCCTTATCGTCATAAGAGCGCATGTCAAAAGTGTTGTATCCCGCTTGGGGACGTGAAGAGGCGGGGAACGAACGGGTCACCCGGCCATCTTTCATAATCACCAAATACAGGTCCTTCTCGTCGTGAATATCGGCAATATCACGGATGATCCGCGGCGTATTGTCCGGATTGCGTTCGGCAACATATACCTTCTCACCCTGTCCGTGATGGATTACCTCGAGCAGGTCTTGTTCCTCAAGGGGGTCAAGTTTGGTAAAGACAGTGACATCCTGCCGCTCATTCTGTTCGTTGGTCGCTGTTTTAAAGCGGGTGGTTTTCCCTTCTGCGTCATATGAGTAGACGGAGCCTTTCGCAGTCATGAACCTGGCAATGGGCATTTCTTTCCAATCGCCAAACCACTGCTTGAACGATTCGGTCCGCACTAACTTCCATGCCTCTTCCGGGAGTTCGGAAGGAAGGCCGTGAACTGACGCAAGAAGTTGCCCGTCTTTGTTTCTGTCTTCTGGTTGGATGACAATATCTGCCGCTTCACGCTGCATGGTCTGCAGAAGCTGGTCTTCCGGGCTTTCCAGATGGTCCTGAGGGATGGCTTTTTGTTCAAAGACATTCATGGGCTAAGTATGGCAGGGATGCCAGGAAGTGGACAAATAAAAAACTCCAGGACTACATTGGCCTGGAGCAAAATACGCTACGCTTTCAAGTTGTCTGGGACAGTGGCAATTACCCCTTTGTCCGAAACCAACAGGAAGTGCTGGTGGGGTTTGACCAGGTTGTTGGGCAGGACCTCTGCCGAATACATGTAATCCAGGTGAGGGTCGGACTTCTTGTGATAGTCGCGCACCCTGGAAGCAACTTGCTCGTTGGTGAGACTAGGCTGACAACAGCACTGCTCAAAAGAAGTCGGCGTGTAACCCGCCTTCTGGGCGGTCACTAAACGAAGGACCCAACGCTCTGCCAGTCGCTCACTGACTGCGGTGGGAAGGCTCTGTAAAGTCTGCATACTCTTCAATGGCTCCAGTGTGGTTATACCAGGTGGGTTTGAAGCGTCAAGCATACTTCGGACACCCCATGCACATTGACTTTTTCCAATTTGGCGCTATACTGCCGCCCAGATCAGATCCCTGTCCCACAGCGGCTTTGACGTTCTTTTCCAGGAGGAAGGTAATTGAATGAACAGAAGAATGACCCCGAGCAGGGGCTGACCCGGTTGCGAGTGGTAACCTACAACACCAACCGCAACGACATGACGCGAGAGCGGCTGGAAAAAGTCTTCCAGCGTATTGAGGCCTTGGACGGCGACGTCTACGGTCTTCAAGAGTACTTGGCCAAAAACGTACATCTCCTCAGGGAGAGATTTGGCGACAGGTACACCATCCTTGAGGGTGATGTGTTCGAGGACATGGTCCATCACGTCATCATGGTCAAGGATGAGGCCCTGGAAGTTGTGCAGGGAACGGCGTTTTGCCTCACCCTCGGCGCAAGCAATGGGCTGCCAGGCAAACACCCGGAGGCCATCACTGTCCGGATGACTCAAGGCGTCATGCTCCAGAAGCGCGGTGGGTCCCCCACGTCCAGGATGCTCTTTGCGGTTACGCAGCTCGACAACGTAAGTGCCAGCGCGCGCGAGGAGGGCAACCGACAGTTGCTCGACTACTTTGCCAGCAACTGGCACCCTAAGCTGCCCAAAATCTACCTTGGGGACATGAATATCAACACCCAAGGGTACGCATCAACCAGGAAGATGCAGAAGCCACTGCTCGATATCGAGGAGGCCGGCTTCTACAACACCTGGACGTACGCCAACTGCGAGGCGCTACATCCCCCGACCTTCTTCGGAAGTGAGAACATCCAGGTGGAGGGCATGAAGGACCAGGACAGGTACACCTACAACCCTGACCATATCTTCGTGTCTGACGGGATTCACACGGTGCTCTGCCGGGTTGACTCCGATGATGAAGATTCAAGCGACCACCGGTCAAAGTATGCCGATGTGATTATGCTGGACTGGAAGTAGCGTTCTAGTGCCCCACCTGATGGTGGGGCATTTTTATGACGTGTCGGAGGTAACCCACGCCTCTATTGCACTATATAGACGGTAAGCCACCTACTCCCGGTAAATCGCTGACCATGGGTAAGTCCTCAACTGCCGGTAGATCACTCACCGTAGGCAACTCTTCAATCGTTGGCAGCTCATTCACCGTAGGCAACGCTTCAATTGTTGGCAAACTGTCAATCGGAGGTAGCTCCATTGTAGCCATAATAAAGATCCCTAATGACACGCACTTCTTATGGGCGCAGTATACCAAAACTAAACATGTCACTGTAAGGCACGATAGGGTGGTTCGAACTCCAATAAGTTCGTCGTTCGAACCTGGATTTACCAAAGAAAAGAACCACCTTTCGGTGGTTCTTTTCTTTGGTGGACCCTAGGAGATTCGAACTCCTCACCTCCTCGGTGCAAACGAGGCGCTCTACCAAATGAGCTAAGGGCCCAAGTGAGGCGAATTACGAAAGCTTGCTTTCGTAATTATGCCGAACGAGGGTTCTATCTGCGCAGCAGATAGGGCCCGCACTTGGGAGTAAACAGTGCCCGACACTTTTAATAGCCAGATCACACTACCAAATAATCCCCACCCAGACAACCTAAAAGAACCTGATCGCAAGATACGACGCAATAATTAGAACCACACCAATCATCCGCCATGCCCCATAGCTCCCGCCTGGCCCCAAATGCTCCTCAAAATACCGGACATGCCCAAACATCCGCACGATCTGGAAAGGATATACCACGGCCAGTATGCCACCAATAAGGAGCCCAAAGACAATAAACAGTTTCATGAGCCCAGTATACCAAACCAGGCCGGACAACCGTACAATAAAGAAGCAATGGAAAACGATACTAACTTTCGGCTGCTCGTTTATGGCATGGAGATCATCCTCGCCCTAGGCCTTATAGGCTGGATGAGAGGCTCTTTGCGTGGCGCACGGGAGAAATGGTCGTTTATCTTAAAAATACTCGCTGGCGGGGCACTTGCAGCAGTTTTATCGGCCGTCGTTACCCTTAAGTATTCCTTTAACATCCCGGAGCTGACAAAAACCCATCCCAGCCTCGTCAATGAGTACGGCATATGGCTTAAAGTCATCAACCACTTGGCGGGAAGCATGATTGAGGAACTGGGAAAGTACATGATTGGCGTATTTACCCTGCTCTCCACGCGTCATGTCCATAAAATGAGTGACACTATTGTGTACCTTATTGTCATTGGGCTCGGCTTCTCACTCATTGAAGATGCTTTCTTCTTGCTTGACCCCCAGTCCTCCCCGCTCCTGCGCCTCATGAGCTTTTACCTCCACTCCGGCACAAGCGCCATTATTGGCTACAGCTTAGGGCGGTATAAGTTTGGCCTCGCCAGCTACCGCGAGCTGCTCCTTGCCGTCTTTGCTGCCATCATTTTGCACTTTGGGTTTAACCTCACTAGCGAGCTTTACGGCAACCCGGCGCTCTATGTGGCGTTTGGTATCAGCACCTTTATTACCTTGCAGATTTTCATCCTGTTCCGTCGCACCCTCGTGGAAGAGTACGGCCTGGAACTCCGTGCCAAGCGCTTACGCTACACTAAAATTGTGACTGGCAAGACAGAAGTGAAGGCCTGCTAAAGGTTTACCAGGTTGACGAACTAGCATTTTCTGCCATATATAGCAAAGTTCTTAACAATTCGAAGTTTGTTTCACGGATGCGTCACCCGGGAGGTGGACATATGAGTCTTGCTCAATGCAACGATGCGCAGTTCAAGGGATGGAGAGGCCCTCTGTTCCCCAAGGCTCTCGAAGAGCTTAACCAAACGTACAACATGCTGGAAGGCGATTGGACGGCAGAGATGCTGGACAAGGTAGCCCGGCACATCGAAGGGTACATCACGAAGCGCCGCTTCGTCACCACGGACGGTTATGACTGGTTCTGGGCCCTCACCCTCAATATGGAGGTGGGTATCCGGATCATGGTTGCCCTACCCTACCGCTGCGACACGCAGTGTACAGATGGCGCGGCGTCCGACCGGTCCATTGCCGTGTACTCGCAGACAATCCAAAAGGAGTGTCACCGCATGGCAGAGATTGCTGCGCTCCGCGTGAATGACGCCATGAAACGAGTGCTCACCCATTCGCAGAAAATGGCTGCAACTGGTTCAGCATAGCGCCGCACTTTTCTTGATATCCAAGCCACTCGTTAGGGTGGCTTTTTCATATGGAAAACACCTCTTACGCATTGCTCAGTTTAAGAAAACAGGCTATAGTAGCCGACAGTCGCAGATAGCGGCCTGGAGATCCAGTATGTTCTTTACCATCGTCGTGATTCTCATCACCCTCTTTTCCTTCAGCTACCACGAGTTCGGCCATGCAATTGCCTTCCGGCACTGCAAGGTTGCGGTTGAGGAAATTTCCCTCTTGGGATTCAAGGTGAAAAACCTGTTCCTCACCCTCCCCATCAAATGGGATCTCTTTCCCGGGACCAAATGGATAATTACCCCCCTGTTTCTAGGGGCCTATGTCCGCCCGGAAGAAGCCTGGGACAAGTGCACCAAAAAGGATGCACTCTATATAGCGGGTATGGGACCGCTCATGAGTATCCAATACGGCCTTTTCTGGCTTGCGGTTACACAGGCCATCCTAGCCATTGGCGACGCCCAAGGAGAGTTGCTCACCCACCTCCCCCACATCCTATTACAGGCGGGCATATGGCTCGTCGTGCTATGGGCGATATGGCGCCTACGGTACCTGCTCTGCGTGTATGTACTGCTTCCCCTTGGCTGCGCCATTACTTTCATCGTCTTGGCTGCCATCATCAAGACGGGGATAGAAGCGGTTGGAGTAAGCGACCTGGTGCGGGAAGTGCACGCCACCGGCGGCGCACTAGTCACCGAGCCCCTGTTTGAACAGGTCGCGGAGGCAATCCGGCAAGGTGCCACGTATGCAATTGCCTTTGGGCTCATCAACCTACTTGTCATCA
The DNA here is from genome assembly GCA_035460805.1 of Verrucomicrobiia bacterium. Lineage (NCBI taxonomy): Bacteria > Pseudomonadati > Verrucomicrobiota > Verrucomicrobiia > Verrucomicrobiia bacterium. The sequence continues at coordinate 5,944 of DATHWI010000061.1, forward strand.
GCCCGCTTGACGGCGGACACATGCTCACACAGGTGCTGCCCCAACGAGCGCTGAAGACGCACATGGTCATTGGCCTTGTTCTCATCGTGGTGCTTTTCGCCCTTCAAATAGGCCGGGATGCCTACAACCTCTTCCGAACCTTTTTCTGAACTAGGTTGCTCCAGATCTCCACAAAGACCCCTCAAGCGTGAGGGGTCTTTTTTCAATGCTTGTGCCAAACGAAACCTACTGCAAAGTAAGCTCAACCACCCTAGAGAGCAGTGCGGTGATAACTAAGAAGGCAAAGGTAAAGAAGAGGATGAAAGCCCGGCGTCTTCGGTCTGTGGGCCAAACATGCCGAGCGGCAATAACCAACCCAATCACGGTTAAGATATTACATGCGCCCACTTTCATGAAGGTGAAAGCACCTGCCCACGTCCGCCTGTCTGCAAAGATAGCCAAACCCACCAAAAGACTTGTGACAATGGAGCTTACTAGTAGGAAGAGTATCCCGTAGGCGAGAGGGTAATCTCCAATAAAGGAAATGTAGCGCGCTTTAAATGGTGTGCGTGAACTAATAGCTAGGTCCTGCGTGTATGCCTTGGCAGGGGCAGAGAGTTCAATATCGGTGTAGTCCACCGGCGTATTCTCATATGTGGCAAAAAACGGCGAAAGACCGGCCGAGTACGAAGGCGAGCTCTCCCTGTAGTAGGTAACCTTTGCGTACTTTTTTATGCCTCTGTAGAGCTTAGGTGAAACATGTCCCATTACCCTGATCACCTCGCCATGGCTGTGGTCGGAGTACGCGCTAGTGGGAATAAGCGGGTAATACATTTCTTTGGTGGGAAAAGAGACAAAGATCCCCTTCTGGCTCCCCGTGGATGGCAATGTTTCCCCCGTCCCCGTTACCCAGGAAACAACGAACGAGAAATCCTTCCCAATGTAGCTGGAGAGCGCCGTGATAGAACCCTCCTCTATCGTCAAACCCTTTCCCTTTAGGTAGGTGTAGAGGGCCTGGGAGGTTTTGGCCGTGAGCACTTCTGAGGTGATCCCCTCTTTAGTCAACGTATTGAAGACGACCACTTCCGGCTCGCTCTTCGTACCCAAGCTTTTTGACTGCGAAGCTGAAAGTGAAGGGGTACCGCTTTCACTAGATTCGATGGCCACGCTTCCCGTACTTGATACGAGACGCAACATGGTAAAAGGCACGATAGGCCAAATTTGGCTCAACTGAGAGAGCTCCCTTACCGGCTTGATATTCTTCCTAGCCGCTATGGCAATGTTTGTACCATGGAACTGCGGCATATCAGCCAGGGTATCCAGTTTGACATCTGAAGGGCTGGCAGGAATGGGCGCAATGACCACTACGCCTTTGTTACTCGCTTTTATTTCATGGCTCATCACCATTTTTTCGATCCCGTTTTCAAAGCTGATGAGGCCTTGGGCGTTGGTCGGCATGGCGTAGTCTAAGCCCGATCCAGACCCATTAATAGCAACGGCGCAGGCCAATGCGAGGGTGGGGCTAAAGAGGAGCAAGCCAAGCAAGAGGGCGAGGCCTCCCTTGAGGTAAACCCGGACTGGACGCTTCATATGTTTGATGAGTGAGAAATTATTTCACTCATAAGTATATACCCCCGAAAGGCTTTGGGCGGACAATGTTAAGCATATAAAAAAACCCCCCAGTAAACTGGAGGGTGAAACTTACTTGTTGCGAAACCACTATTAGCCGAAGCTAGGTCGCGCAAGCTGGTCACGCATTCTCCCAAGAAGCTCCTGCATGCGCAGCGCCTCTTGGCTCGTCGTAACATCTGAAGAATGCAGTAGGAGGTGAAGTGGGTTATCACCCTGCAGTCCAAGCAGCGCCCCTATCATGCCGATCTGAACTAAGCGCTCATCAAGGTTCGTCATGGCGCTAAACCAATCTGAGCCTGACTCAATCCTAAAAATGAGCGGTCCCCAGGAAGGGTGGGGAATCCAAAGGGATCCACATGAGTCAATCAGGGCACCCTCAGGAAGGGTGACAAGCTGAAACACCTCATTCTCGCCTCTCTGCCAGATCTCCCAATGTCGTGTCTCATCGACTGCACCACAACTCCCCCGTATAGCTTCCTCATCGGAGTCAGGGCACCGGTAAAAAGCTACGAACCCCCCTTGAGGCTCCACTGCAATTTCAACCTGGGAAGTATCCTTGATGCAGAGGCCCGGCAACAAGCCCTTCTTTTCGAGCAAAGGCTTAAATACCGAGTTGAGATCTTGGTCTTTGAGGGCAATGGCATCAAATCCCACCGCGTCCTTCTCATCTAGCCCCGTAAGCGCATAGCCGGTGATGGCTGCGCGCCAAAGATACATTTTACGTTCCCACTGCTCAGGATGCAGAACACGATGCACGAGCACCGCTTCGATCACCTCTTCGATGGTCGGGTAAAACGGTTCCTGATTTGTTAAAATACAAAACTTCAATCGGTTCTTCACCCATTCCTTCCTGACTCTTTTAACGTCCTGTCAGGGGGACTATCAAAGCATGAAACTTATACCATATGACTACCTGAGTGTCAAGCAACCCCTTCAGTTACGGATGATAAGATATTGGGGAAGTCGAACCATGGTTTCGAGTCATATTGCCAAAGCAAAAATAAAAGCGCCCCGAAGGGTGCTCTTATTTTTGGTGGGCGATAATGGACTCGAACCATTGACCTCGTCATTATCAGTGACGCGCTCTAACCACCTGAGCTAATCGCCCGCATTTTCTCCAACTTCAAACCTGAAACTTTTCTAAAGCGTCTTGACGATACTACCTGAAAATCAGGTTCATGCCAAGTCTTTACGCGCAATTCCCCGCACGAAAAAAGACCACGCAAAAGGTGGTCTTTTTTTCACATTTGAGAACACTGTACTTTTTGTTGCAGTGAAAGGCTGGCGCTTTTCTTCAATTGCCAGTCTCTCAATTGCTTGAGAGAGTTACACCCTAAAGGGTGGACGACCTGGGCATCAGAGTATTGGAGTATCTTACGATATTCCAGCTGAATGCCTGTCCTTTTAGAAAGGAGGTATTCCATCCGCACCTTCCGGTACGGATACCTTGTTACGACTTAACCCTGATCATCGAACTCGCCGTAGTGACTTAATAAAAAATCCCTTCGGGCGCTCCCGACTTTCGTGGTTTGACGGGCGGTGTGTACAAGACCCGAGAACGTATTCACGGCAGTGTGGCTGACCTGCCGTTACTAGTGATTCCGACTTCATGAGGGCGAGTTGCAGCCCTCAATCCGAACTGAGGGGAGGTTTGTTAGGATTAGCTCCGCCTTGCGGCTTGGCGACCCATTGTTACTCCCCATTGTAGCGCGTGTGTAGCCCTAGGCGTAAGGGCCATGCTGATTTGACATCATCCCCACCTTCCTCCCGGTTAACCCGGGCAGTTTCCTGTGAGAAGTGTAACACAGGATAAGGGTTGCGCTCGTTAACCGACTGAACGGGACACCTCACGGCACGAGCTGACGACAACCATGCAACACCTGTCACCGAGTTCCTTTCGGCACGGCTCTCTTTCAAGAGCTTTCTCGGGATGTCAAGCCTAGGTAAGGTTCTTCGCTTAGTATCGAATTAAACCACACGCTCCACCACTTGTGCGGGTCCCCGTCAATTCCTTTGAGTTTTAAACTTGCGTTCGTACTCCCCAGGCGGCTCACTTAACGCGTTAGCTTCGGTCCAAAGAGGGGTCGATACCTCCCAAGACCTAGTGAGCAAAGTTTACAGCGTGGACTACCGGGGTATCTAATCCCGTTTGCTCCCCACGCTTTCGCATCTCAGTGTCAGGTAAAACCCAGTAAGCTGCCTTCGCCATTGGTGTTCCTTTCGATATCTACGGATTTCACTCCTACACCGAAAGTTCCGCTTACCCCTGTTTTCCTCAAGCTTTGCAGTATCGAAAACGTTTCCGACGTTAAGCGTCGGTCTTTCATCGTCGACTTACAAAACCACCTACATGCGCTTTACGCCCAGTAATTCCGGACAACGTTAGCACCCCCCGTATTACCGCGGCTGCTGGCACGGGGTTAGCCGGTGCTTATTCACGAGTACAGTTCATAAAATTACTTCCTCGTAAAAGGGGTTTACGACCCGAAGGCCTTCATCCCCCACGCGGCGTCGCTGCATCAGACTTTCGTCCATTGTGCAAGATTCCCAACTGCTGCCTCCCGTAGGAGTTCGGGCCGTGTCTCAGTCCCGATCTGACTGGTCATCCTCTCAGACCAGTTACCCGTCATAGGCTTGGTAGGCTTTTACCCCACCAACTACCTGATAGGAAACAGGCCGCTCTCGTGGCGCCTTGCGGCTTTGATCTTGCGATCATATGCGGTATTACCTCCGGTTTCCCGGAGCTATCCCCCACCTCGAGGTACGTTCCTGTCCATTACTCAGCCGTCCGCAACTAGACTCTAGTAAACTAGAGCCACGTTCTACTTGCATGTGTTAGGCACGCCGCCAACGTTCGTCCTGAGCCAGGATCAAACTCTCCAAATTACTTTACGTCCAGTGGACGTCGTGTCAAAAACACGAAGTGAATAGAAATAGCTTTCGATTCACTGCAACAAAAAATACAGAATGCATTCAAACATCAAACATGTGAATAGGCTCAAATGTTGCGCACCGAATTGGTAACGATCGCATGATTGTCCGCCCTGTTTTCCCTCTATTTTTTAGGGGGTAACAATGAAAGCGGCAGTACCGGAGTACTGTCGTGCCTGATTACATTACCTAGTTCGCCCAACCCTGTCAAGCGTTTTTGACCGAGTGACAGACTTTTTCTCTTTTCCAGGTTACAACAGGTTCATTATGGGCAGCTGGAGACGCCTGAGCTAACGGCCTTGTTTACCCCATTACCTGCCGCAAAGCCCTTTGTAGTATATGTTCCTGCCGTTAGGTCGCTCTGCTGTGCGGCAAAGTCGTATACATAACTGGACTGTCCCGATGCACTTCCTCCCACATATTTACTGGAGGCACCAACGTCCTCAGCCGTTGGCGTATTTTCTAAGGATGTCCAAACAGCCACCAAGTCACTGCGGCTGGTCATATCCTGTGTACACGTTGTGGTGAGGCCCCGGATGACCACGTAATCCGGTTCGGTCACGCTGTTTGTAGCGCTCCTACGAAGGGGGTCCTTAGGAACAGTAGTAAGAAGCCCGCGCGCGGAAAGAGCCTCGCCAATTGTACGGCTCATATACGTTCTTCCCGGATAGGTAGCGTAGCCGCCGCTTACAACGGAAGACCCTAGGTTCAGTTTCCCGTACGAACGGCCAGTTGCCCCCACACACCCGGCAGCCGCTGAACCTATTGGGGCAGTATTCACATCTACCGGCAAGGTACAGGTGGCACTCGGGTATGTCATGTGGGTGGTACCCGAAACGGCCATGTACTGGCTAAAGGCACCAGTAATGGTCTCTACATCGGCCTTCCGCCTGCCATCGCGTGAATTACGCCGGGCAGAACTAAAGACAATGGTCACTAAGGAAGAGAGGATGGCGAGAATGGATATCGCCACCAACATTTCTACTAAGGAAAAACCCCTGGGACGTATTGGCATACTGCCAGTATATACCCCTGGTCTTGATATGAAAAACGCCCTCCCGATGGGGAGGGCGCAAGAGTTGCACATTCTTAACCAGCCATCACGCGCCAGTCTTTCTGGATGCCACTGGCATTTGTCGAGGCCCCCTTGGGACCGCTCAAGCGGATGAAGGACCATTGCAGCCCCAGGACATCCAACTTGTGGGTTTGCTGGTCTTGGTCCACAAACGTCCCTGCTAATCCCGCACCGAAGTGGAGCGTGAAGAAGTGATAGGATGTTTTGCCATTGGTACCGATAAAGGACTGAGGCTGCTGTGCGGACAGCACGTCCGTCGGCTCCACGGGAAGCCACCAGCCACGGAACAACCGCTCCACCCTGGTATGTTGATCCATCTGCAGGGTATCGGGGCGAATCAGGTGGCCCATAATTGTCCGCGTAGGGACTCCCGCCTTACGAAGGGCAGAGCCAAGAAGGCTGCTCTTCCCCAGGCAGTCCGTGCCACCAAACGCGTTGCTGGCAGAAGTTGCCTTCTTTACATACCCGACTTGGGCAATGCTCCGCATGGCTGCTGCATCCAGCTCCAAGCTGTTGGTGCCAACCCCCAAGGGAAGGCCACCGAGGAAGGACCGCAGGCCGCTACTAGGTGCACTGAAGTCCATGTACTTGGTTGCCAAGAGGTACTCACCGCCCGGCCGTTCCGGACCATCAGTCTGGGGAACCGTTGCCGCATACATTTCGCAGCTGTACTGAATGTCTACATATACCCCGCGGGAAAGGGAGGTATCCCCGTCCTTTCCCTTCCATACAAGGACAAAGCCGGGAACCTGCCCCTCACTCCCAAGAAGTGGGACGTCGTACCGCTGCACAGCACCCTCTGGCACCGGGGTGCCGTCAAGGGAATGCAGCTGGGCGGAAACGATTTTGACATTCTTCTGGGTCGCCGTTTCTGGCGGGACCGTATTCCAGACCTCGATCTTGGTAACCCCGTTGGCCGGGTACCTGACGCGTTGCTGAAAAATGACAGTGCCCAGCGGTTTTAAGTGCGGGCCGAGAACAGGTTTTGGAGGCGGAGCCATGGCCCCAACCGTCATGTCTTGACCAAACGCAAGTGCGCACGCCAAGAAAAAGAAAAGTACCATCAAACGTCGCATAGGTGTTTACCTCGAATTGGAAAGGATCGCTATTTCCTATGAGCTACATCAGAAATGTGCCCTTTGGTCAAGGAGGAAATGGTGAATACCCGCAGTATACTCCGCCTTACAACCCTAGGCGAGGACACTAAAACGTGTACCATATTAGAGAACACGATACCCATTTTCTTATGAAACTTAGCTCACTCTCACTCCCCTCGTGGACCCCACCACGCTGGCTGCGTAACGACCAACCGCTCGTGCGTGGCATCGTTACGCTTGGCACACTCTTTTTCATCTCGGTCCAAGCGTTAGGCAATATGCCTTATTCCTCGCTTCGCTCCACCTTCCAGCCTGTCCGCCGCGTGTTTGACACGCTGGGGCTTTACCAACGCGGCTGGGGAATGTTTGCAGCCACCAATACCAACACAAGCGTTACCCGCATAGAGCTCCTCTATAGCAATGGTGATATTAAGCGCGAGCAGCTTCTCTACCTCATGCCAGGGTACCGGATGACGGCCTGGAACGAAGTACAACAAGACCTCCAGTTTGATGACAACAACGACCGCAAAGGAAAATACCTGACTGGTTTCCTTGAATACTCCTGTAAGCAATACGATACCAATCGAGGCAACCCATTGGTCTCCATTGCCTTCCAGCAACAAACCCTCCGTATCCCAGCCGACAAAAAGAAGGCAGAGCGCGAAGTGCCGTACGTAACACGCCGCACCCAAGTGTGCCGGAATAACTAGCCATGAAAATCACCCTCACCTCCCACCCGTTTGCCGACTGGTTTTTCCCTCTCGTTACTATCCGCGCCCTTAAGATATTCCGCATCGCCCTAGGGATAGTCACCCTGTGCGCCATTGGTGTTTGGCTGCCCCACCTAGAAGCCTTCTTTAGCAGCCAGGGCTACGTGACCGCTTCATATATTTTTGATGTCACGTTGTACTCTCATCTCAGCGTCTTCTTCCTCTACGACGCCCCATGGTTTGTTTACACGGTGTACGGGCTCATGGTCCTTTCAACTTTTGCCATGATCTTTGGGATTGGCGGACGCTTAAGTGCCATTTTCACCTACCTTCTTTTCATTAGCTTTGCCAGCCGTTTCCCCTTGGTTTTCTACGGGGCAATCGATGCCATCCATTCCTTCCTCTTCTTCAACATACTGCATCCGGCGGATGCATACTCCCCATGGGGCAAGGGTGGTATAAAGGAGCGCTCCCGCCTGGTTCCTGCCTGGTCCATGCGCATGGTTCAACTGACCCTATGCCTTGTCTACTTCTACGCCGCCTGCCAGAAGATCCGGGTCGGCACCTGGTGGAATGGCACCGAAATTCTCAATTCCCTCTCTACACGGTTTGGTGCCTTCAACTTCTACTGGCTCGTTAAGTACCCCGTGATTGTGAACTTCATGACATACTTCTCCTGGTTTTCAGAAGTAAGCTTCCCCTTCCTAGTCTTCAACCCGGTTACCCGCCGCTTTGCACTACTCATGATTGTAAGCATGCACATTGGCATTGGCCTTATGATGAACGCATCGTTCTTCACCCCTATCATGCTTGCGGGGCTCGCCTGCTTTATAGCGCCCGAGGATGAGCTGCGCGTGGCAGAATTATGGCACAAATATACCCGTCGTTTTGGGACGGGTATACAGCGCTCAGTGGCAGCTCGCAGGAAAACCGCGTAGCGGTTAGGCCTTAAGGGTTTTCATTGCGCCTTTGTCTTCGCCGAGGACAGCATCAATAAGGCCGTACTCTTTAGCCGCGGCTGCAGTTAAGTAGTAGTCGCGGTCGGTGTCTTTCTCTATCTTGGCGATATCTTGGCCTGTGCGTTCTGCCAGGATCTTATTGAGGGAATCCTTAAGGCTGAGGATTTCCTCTGCTTGGATTTTAATGTCAGAAGCCTGACCCTCAGCGCCACCTAGGACTTGGTGAATCATAATGCGGGAGTTGGGCAGCGAATGGCGCTTCCCCTTCTCACCTGCAGCAAGCAATACTGCACCCATACTGGCAGCCATGCCAACGCAAATGGTGGCAACGTCTGGTTTGACGTAGTTCATGGTGTCCATGATGGACAAGCCTGCGTATACCGAGCCCCCAGGGCTGTTGATATACATCTGGATGTCTTTCTTTGGGTCCTCTGCCTCCAGGAAGAGCAGCTGGGCATTGATGAGGTTGGCCACATCGCTATCGATAGGGCCACCAAGGAAAATGATCCGGTCCCGAAGGAGACGGGAGTAAATATCGTACGCACGTTCCCCGTGCTGGGTTTTCTCAAGAACGGTTGGGATGAGGTATGACATAGTACTGGTACTGTAGCGCGAGAAAAAAAGAATGTAAAGGTTACTTTACATTCTTTTTGCGTATACCCACCATGATCCAAGGGTCAGTAGACTTATCCAGCCTTCCTGCGTAGAAAATGCTGTACCGCGCACCTATAAGTTTCTTCAAGAGGTGTGGGGTATAGAGGTAAAACTCTCGCACGCCAAACCTATCATTCTTCATAAAGCCGCGGTATCGACCGTATTTTAGGGAAAGATAGATAACGGCCCCAGGCGCCAGACGAGAATGCATACGACGGAACAAGTCGGCCACCTCTTCCTGGTTAAGGTGGAGGAGCGTGGCGAAACCAAACACCATTTCCGTACCCTGCGGTATCTCCCACTCAGTAATGTCAGCCTCCACAAAACGAGTCCCCGGGTGCTTTTCCCGTGCATACGCCAAGAGCTCAGTGACAAAATCGACACCAACGTAATCGTCGGTATGCTGCAGGATCTCACCCGTATCCCCACCAGTACCAACCCCAAGCTCGACTGTTTTGGGATTTTTCTTAGCAAGAAAGGAGAAGCCGCGCGCCACTTCTTGGGCACGGTGTGGAAACAGGGAAAAGTACTCAGCAAACTCCCCCGCTTTTGTGCGGTAGGTTTCAATGGTTTGAGAGCGCTCTTCTGTCATATGCTCACTTTAGCAAAAAGCCCGCTTGGAGCGGGCATTTTTTACTTGGTAGCAATCTCAATCAACCGGTCCATTGCCTGGCGCATAGCCTCTGCGCTGGAAGCTTCAATCTTTTCTTCCTGAATCACCTTGCCCAAGGCCAGGCCAATCCGGACGTTCTTCTCAGCTTGAGGACGGATGTCTTCGCGGACCTCTTCTTCGTTCTTTTTCACTTCAGCCAAATACTGTTCCCAGCTTACCTGCATGCGCTGGAAACGGTCTTTGTTATCTTTGATAACACGCTCAACCTCTTGGGCAACAAGGGACTCTGGCGCATCAAACTTGGCAATATCTAGGAGCTTGGCCAGAATGTCTTCTTCCAGGTCTGCTGTCTGCTTTTCCTTACGCTCTTCTTCCAGGTTGTTTTTAACCATATCGCGGAGGGCAACTAGGTCTTTTTGACCATAGGAAAGGGCAAACTCATCATTGAGCTCTGGCATCACCATGGCCTTCAGCTCGTTGATACCCACGGTGAACTCGGCTTCTTTTCCGGCAAGCTCGGTAGCGTGGTAATCCTTAGGGAAAGTAATCTTGAAGGTTGTCTCTTCACCTTCCTTAAGGCCGATCATGTTCTCTTCAAAACCTGGGATAAGCTGGCCTTTGCCCACAATCACCGGATGCGCCTGGCTCTGCATATCTTCCCGCTTCACACCGCCCACGGAGCCGGAGAACCGGATTTCTGCCCACATATCCTTCTCTACCTTGGTATCCTTCTCAGCTGGCTCTAAGCGGGCACGCTGACGACGAAGCTCTGCAACAACCTCGTCAATATCGGCCTCCGTAACAGGCTCAAGCTTTGGCATCTTGGCCTTGATCTTCTGGTAACCGTCCACCTTCACATCAGGGACGATGTCCACCTCGGCATCAAAGGTCACTGCAACCTCATCGTCTTTTGTCTCGTCGCTTGGGGCGACAAAGTTTGTTACTTCAACGCTTGGGCTGGAAACAGGGACCAATTTGGCTTCCTCTAGCGCATCGTAGTATGCGTGGGAAATGGCGTGGTCCATGGCAGACGCTTCAATGCGCTGGCGGCCAACCTGCTGCAGCACCTTGGTCTTAGGGGCTTTTCCGGGACGGAAGCCCTCTACTTTAGTATCCTTGGCAACTGATTCAAGCTCATGGTCAAAGGCATGGCGAAACTGGGCTGCATTGGCAGTGATGGTGAGCTTTACGCGGCTTTTGGGGAGATCTTTGCGCGATGTAATCATGAGTGAGTGAGTGCGAACACTCATAAGAAACTGCGTTTTGCGCGAAATAGACGCGCAAAGCCGATCATTTCTTATGAGTGTTCGCACTCCCTTTAGGTGTAAATGGAAGAATTACCAGGTTTAGTGCCTGTTTACCGTATCAGGTTTATTCTCCCCTGGCTACTAGTAAAGTAGGGAACTTCTGGTTTAGTATTGCATCACAACCATCCGCCAAAACGGTGGTGACGGAGAAAATATGAGACGAAAAAAGGTTCCGACTGATGCGGAAACAAGGTTCGGCCTTTGCATCAGTTTTTCCAAGATCATCCCGGGAATCCCGGGAAGCGAGGAATTTAACATTCTGGGAAAACGGAAGACGGGCTCCTTTGAACTCGTCACCAGCCTTCCCCCACTCCCCAAGTCAGCCCTTGGACCACACCTGGAAACACTCTGCGAGCACGCAGAGCGGATGTACTTCAACGACATCCCTCACGGGTGCAAGGCATACGTAGACCTTTCCAACCTGGAAATTGACGAGGATGGCGCCTTCGATATCAGTGCGCTCTATGAGACAGAATCAGACTCCGTACTGATTCACCTTATCCAGCATGAGCGCCTGCACCTCCTGAGCGCCTACTTCATTCCCGACTAAACCAAAAGCCCCGCGCGTGCGGGGCTTTTTCTTATCATCTGGGTAAGGCTAGTTCTTCGCCTCTTCCAGCGCCACAACCGCAGGCAGCTTGGTACCGGCAAGCAGCTCAAGGGCTGCGCCTCCGCCCGTAGAAACAAAGGTGAAGTGGTCGTGGAGCTTGAGACGGGTAATCTCCTCTACGGTGTCTCCGCCAGCCACAATACTGGTCACACCCTTCATGGCGCCAATATACTCGGCAATAGCCTTGCTTCCTTTGGCGTATTCCTCTTCTTCGGTGTAACCCAGGCTTCCGTTCCAAAAGATCATCTTGGCCGGCGCGAGGAACTCTTTGAACTGTTCAATTGCACCAGGGCCAATGTCCAAGTAGCTGAAGGTGTCGCCGTTTTCCTTTTTGGCATAGTCCTTGGCCAGCACAAGCTTGTCGCCAAACATTTCCATAAGCTTTTCGGCTTCGTGGATGGCATCTTTTTCCGCCTTGGACTCACTAATCTCCTCACCCTTGGCAAGGAGGAAGGTATTAGCCATGGCACCCCCGATGAGGATGTGGTCAGCCATTTTGCCCAACTTTTCCATGACATCAATTTTGTCACTCACCTTGGCACCGCCCATTATGATGACAAAAGGATGCTCGGGCTTCTCGGTAAGTTTGCCTAACATTTCCAATTCTTTTTCCAAGAGGAAACCTGGGTAACTTGGGATGTACTTCTCAGGTATAACCAGAGAGGCATGGGCCCGGTGGTCCACCGCAAACGCGTCGTTCACGTAAAGGTCGGCAAGGCTGGCCAACATGTGGCCAAAGGTATCATTGTTCTCTTCTTCCTGAGGGAAAAAGCGCACATTAGGGAGGACAAGGATGTCACCCTCTTGCATACCTTCAATGGCCTTGTGGACATCGTCATGGTCAATTTGGTGGGCCATTTGGACAGTATGCTCTGGGAACAAATCAGCCAGACGCTCTGCCACAGGTCGCAAGCTGAATTCTTCCATTTCATGGCCCTCAGGGCGGCCCAAGTGGGAAACAATAATAATTTTGGCACCGTGCTCCATAAGGTACTCGATCGTTGGGACGGTTGCCTGGATGCGGAAGTCATCTTTAATGACGCCACCCTTAAGGGGAACGTTGTAGTCCGGACGGTAGAGGACCCGCTTCCCCTTAAGTTCTGCTGTACGAAGGTCGTTCATCGTTAACTAGTTGGCGAATGATGTTTGGAGGTGTGGCCATGGGTATGTGCCATGTCGTCGGCAATTTGGCACATGGTGACAAATGCCTTGAGCTTCAGACTGGCGCTCCCTGGCAACAATCCATCACAGTCTTTAAGCTCTAAGAAGCCACGTGCATTTTCATCGTTAGCTGAACCTCCGTAGAGAATACGTACTGAATCGGGCAGTTTAGCCCTAAGTGCAGCCATCACTTCTTGAGCATACTCGGGGGTTGCAGCCTTGCCTGTACCAATTGCCCAAACAGGCTCGTAGGCTACGATAATCTGAGCCTTTTGCTCATCAGACAGATCGGCAATGATTTTTTCCAACTGTGCCGCAACCTCATTTTTAGAAGTAGCAGACTGCTCATCCTCCCCTACGCAGAGGATGGGAATAAGACCATTGTTCAGTGCAGCTTCCAGCTTGTCAGCGAGAAGGGTTGGACGCTCATGAAAGGTGTGTACGCGCTCCGAGTGACCAATAATGACGTACTCCGCCACTTCCTTCACCATTAGTGGGGATGTTTCACCGGTAAACGCGCCGCTCTCTTCAAAGTACATGTTCTGCGCACCCAGGGAGAGGTGAGGGAGTTTTCCCTTGGGTACAATCTGGGCCATTTCTGTCAGCCAGATGGTGGGCGGGCACATGACAATTTCAATGCGCTCTATATGCTCTGCGCCATCCCGCACGCCGGAAGCGAGAACATGGGCATCGGCAAGTGTGGTGTTCATTTTCCAGTTGCCGGCAATAACTGGGACGCGTGATGTATTCATAGCCTCAGTATACGGCAGGGCAACCTTATTGACTATGTAGGGGTTTTATGCTATACATTCTTCGTGGGAAATAGCAAAAACGTACCGCTCCTAGGTGCCGCCGTGTGCCTAATCATCCTGGCCGTCTGGATCTTCCTTGGCTGGCCCATCTGATTTTCAAACAAGTGCCCTCCGCAACGGAGGGCTTTTTCTTTTCCAGGTAAAAAATGTTGACATCCTCCCAGCCTTAGGAGTACATTAGCCCCCGGACCAATGGACAATTCCTGTGACATACAGGGGCCGGGACCATTTTCACGGCTCATAAGCTTCTTTCAGCGCATTGGCGCAACCATCGCAACCCGACATCGAGATGCTAAGGGCAGAGCCGCCCTTAAGCACTTACTCAGTGAGAGCAAGCATCTCCGGATTGTTGGCTACGACCCACAAAACCAAACACTCCAGGTCAAAGGACCAGGATTGGAGGTCACAGTCTGGCTCACGTGCGCCCCAGCGGAGCGGCCACGTAAGAAGCACAGACCAAAAATGAAGGATCTCAAGTGGGAGGATGGAAGGCTCCAGGGCCGCTTCATCCAATCACTCTAAGAGATGTACTCAGGCCCGGCACATGCCGGGCCTCTTTTTAAACCCCTATGGCAGGCCTAGCAGGCTTTTTCGGTGAAGCGCACGATAGTACGTAATGGCAAACCTATGGGCCTCCTCCCGCAACTGCTCTGCCACCTGCTGCCAAGCCTCACGGCTCATTTGGGGAAACTTTTCCCAATCGTCACCATACAAGTCAACGTTCTTACGGGTAGGGCCCTTGGCAACAGTTCCCATAGCCACGGCATCTTCCAGTTCCGCCTCACGCCGTTCTGAAAGTACGCTGGAGAGCTGTCCCTTTCCACCGTCTACCAAAATAAAGTCGGGCAGTGACCAATGTTGAAGCTTCCCCTTCCCGCGTTTCAAGCGACGCCCTAGCACCTCGTGGAGCATGTCCGTATCGGAGATCTTCTCGATAGTACGTACCTTGAACTTGCGGTACCGGTCACGCTCAAAGAGGAAACGGGTGCGTGCGTCGTCCTTAGTAGTAACGGGGGTAATCTTTCCATCACGGATGATGCCGCAAACGCAGGAACCTACAGCAAACATGCCGGTGTTATTGGAGATGTCATAACACTCAATGCGCAAGTCTGCTTCCGGGTTATAGGTATGGCCCACGCGGATTGTCCCACGGGCATCACGGAACGTGTCTATGATGTGCTGGAAATGCTCAAGCGCATACAACCGGTTGCGATGGCGCGCCGCTTCTTCGTAGCGCTCTGCCTCAGCAGCCGCTTGCATTTCCATTTGGACAACCTGCATTACCTGCGCCTTGTCCCCACGCAAAAAGGCCCGGACTTGGTCGATGTTTTTGCGGTATTCCTCTTTGGTAACCTTATGCACGCATGGTGCCGTGCACACGCCTAAGGCACCAAACAGACAACCATGGCCAAGCGCCTCATAGGTTTTGTACTTTGCTGGTGTGCAGTCACGGAAGGGCCAAATGGAACGGATGCTCTTCAGGGCCTCACGCACACTGCCGGCTGAAGTGAAGGGGCCGTAGTACTCAATGTGGTCCACCTTTTGCTTAATGCGCACGCCTTCCCGAAGCCGCTTGTGCTTAATGAGCGCATCTTCCAGTTCTTTTTCCCGCCCTATGGTAACCGGTGGAAAATCGTGGGAGAGGTCAATTTTAATAACCACAAAGGACTTATCGTCCCGCAGTTTAATGTTGTACCGCGGTTTGTAGTGGCGGATGAGCCGTGCCTCCAACATGAGGGCCTCCAACTCAGTAGGCGCCAACTCGTGGTCCACTTTTACCGCCATGTTTACCATTCGCACCAGGCCAGAATTCCGTGTGACCGCCAAGTCACTGGCAAAGTACGAACGAACCCTGTCTTTAAGGCGGAGCGCTTTGCCCACATACAAAACCTCCCCCTGCTCATCTTTGAAGAGGTAAACCCCCGTAGACTGAGGCAGGGCTGCGACAGATTGAAGAAGCGATTCTTGCGGCATATTCCAGGGCATTCTACCAGAAAGATCCCCTCCCTCCGATAATGTGGTTTTGCACCTGGAAAAGAAAAGATCCCCGCGGGTTGCGGGGATCTTAAATTGACTAGCGTAACGCCATACGTTCCGCCTCTTCTTGCCAGAAGCTGGCCAAGGTTGCGGCGAAGAACGGCATGAAGTCACTCAGCTCCAGTTCATCATCCTCGGGCAGGGCAAAGCGCAGGTCAACCCTGCGGCAGTCTTCCGTGCTTACCAACATGTAGATAATGAGCCGGGAATGAAGGGTTAAGAGATCTTTCAAGGCCCGGGCCAATGCGGCACAACGCCCATCCTTATCCCAGGTCTTTATAACCTCGTAGCCAGGCTCTGGGTCATACCCAGCCGTGATCACTGCAATCCGAGGGGTAGTCTCCCCGTAGCTGCTTTCTTCCACGGGATCCATATCCACATTGCCAAACAACAGGAGCGGATCCGCAAACCTCAGGCTTAGTGCCGCCGCCAAGACGGAGTAATGCATGAGAAGAATTCTGCCCGCCGCGGAAACTCCCTGGGCAGATGCTGAGACGCAAATGTTCACCGAGTCCTTGGCACTCCGCCGCGAAACAATCCGCTTGGAATTCCAGGGCCTGTCTTGCACGTATAGCCCGCCAAGCCCTTCAACTGTTACTTCTACCAATTCACTCATTCCAATCCTCCAATACAAACATGCGCTCTTTTTAACAGAAAAGCGCTTCCAGAGGAAGCGCTTTGTTCTTAGAGCTGGTCCA
>DATHWI010000062.1 GCA_035460805.1 Verrucomicrobiia bacterium
GGTCTGTTCAATAGCGATATCAAACGTTCCACGGCGGTTCTCAGCAACGCGCTTCATAGGAGCACCTCTGCATCGGCCTCCGGCGTTGGGCTGTCCCAAATCTTACGAAGGTTGGGCCATTCCTGCACAATTACGGAAATACCTGCAGCTGCAGGCACCGCAATAATGGCGCCTAGCACTCCAAAGAGCTTTACCCCAACCACAATGGCCAAGATAACGAGGACTGGGGACAGTCCCACTGCCTTGCCCATGACACGGGGAACAATAATGGAAGCTTCAATTTGCTGGATCACAAGGAAGCCAATAAGGAAGACCAAAAGTGCGGCTAGGAAATTGCCGTGAATAAGGGAAATGACAATCGCCGGCAGCATGCCAAGTACCGGCCCAATATACGGGATAGCCTCACAGAGCCCTGCCCAGAGGGCTAGGGGCAGTGGGGTAGGAACACCAATTAGGGCGTACACAATGAAGTTGGCTACGGCAATCAGGAGCATGAGGATGAACTGCCCGCGGATCCAGTAACCCATCTTTTCGGAGATCTTCTGGACGGTGACATAAACAGCCTGGAAACGCCCACGTGGCAGTACCTGGTGAAAGAACTCTTTCGCATTCTTCTCTTCAAGAAGAAGGTAGAAGCCGATAATGAGCCCAGAGATAAAGGTTGCCACACCGCTGAAAAAGCTGGCGCCCCTGGAAATGAAGTCGGTAGAGAGGGTGTTGATAGTAGTGCTAATGCTTGAACCAATCTTGTCGAGCACAGCAGAATACTGGACTTGCTGCGACTCGGTAAGGTACGGCTTAAGCTTTTCAATCAGTTCAGGATAAGAATTGTTGAGTTCCTGCAGCTGCCTAATTACAAGCGGAATAAAGACATAGGCAATACCCACCAAGGCGGCAATGAGGACAACAAAGAAGAGGGTCACTGCCAGTGAGCGGGACATGTTTTTTTGCAGCATTCCAATAGTAGGGTTTACTGCTGCCACAAAGATAAACACAACGAGCATCAGGATGATGACATCGCGCAGTAAAATGACCGCCCAAATGCCGATGGCGACTGCCACCACCTTGAAGAGGGCTTCCCAGGTTATGTCGTGCGTTGTCTGTTGAGAACGGGCCATACCGTGAGTCTATCTGAAGTTTGTAGGTATGTCAGGCTACTTTCTCTGAGGCTCAACAGAATACAGGTCGAAAGTCCAAGCCTTCTTACTAGCGTCTACAACCACTAAGTAGTCGGCTTTTTGCGTCGTTGGGAGTGTCAGTGAAAAATGCTGAATCTCCTGACGCAACAAGAAACTCTCCTTAGTCTTTTCAGTATCTGGTTCAGCTCTTTGCAGGGCATCCCGGCGAATCCTATTCGCCAAACGGTCTTCATCATTCATATGGAGGTACACAACCAAGTCACTACGCTCAACTAGGTTGAAATCCCCACAAACCAAAAGTACCTTTACAGGACCAATGGAGCGCACTGGCCCCCGGTCCACCGCCACACCGGTCTTTTCGTCATATTCTGGGACTGCCACCTTCATAAGCTCATCCACATTTCCCCGTATTGCTTCAACTATGCCGTTGAGCATTTTGATATCGAATTTTTGGAGAATAGCTTCATCCCGCGCAGGGTGTTCACCCTCGTATTCATGCCGCCGGAAAGCACGGTCATACTTGTTATAGTCGTCCACACAGATAGCATCGGCGGCTATCCCCTTGTCACGAATCTGACCTAACAGGCTTGCGGATAAGCTTGATTTGCCACTCGCTGCACCCCCGATCAAGGACACAATAAGCGCCCCTTCCTTAGGAATTTTTTGCTCGATAATCCTAGCAATATTCTCAGCTACCTCTTCTTGGGAAAGCGACTGAGCACTGGAACGGAACCGTTCAGCGATAAGCTGCTCAACAATGCTATTGCTACCGAATAGATTCATTTTGTTTACAGTGTTTTCATGGTACCCCCGACTGGAATCGAACCAATATTTTCTCCTTAGGACGGAGCTACTCTATCCATTGAGTTACGGGGGCGAGTGAGGAGATGCCGACCGTGCTTGCACGGGGAGGCAGACTCCGAGCGAGCCTACGCGTTACGCAGTAACGCGGGGGCGAATAGGAATTGTCCTTCACTACCCTCTTTTATATCAGGTTTAGCCTCACACCGTTAGCCTCACCATAAGAAAAAAGGCCCTCGCATAATGCGAAGGCCTCCGAATCAGAGCTACTGGGCAGGAACCAGTTTCAGCCACCGCTTGCTGACCAACTCGTAGTTGATGAGCGCTATGCAGCCGCCAATGGCCCCTCCCCACCAAATATTGCCGAGGACGTAACCCGCAACCACCCCTAGGGCAGTGTCGCAACCGCAAAGCAGGGCGAACTCCGAGTGAATGAGTTTAAAGAACGTCCAACAAAATGCAGCGACTGGGCAAATTATGTCGTATGCCCCTTCAACACCTTCGAATATGATTACCAGGGTGAGGTACCACAAGGGCCCCAGGAAGGGCACGATAATGATCCAAGACTTTGCCGTTGCCTCCCAAGCGGTAAGGAATTGAGTAAACCTTGTGCGGCCGTTCTGCCCCTTAAGATGATCCCGTGCCGCAGCGCCGCAAAACATCCAAATTACAGAGAACATAATGGAAACGACGGTCGCAATGGTGATCAGCTCAGAATTGTCCGCCCTCCTGGGGGCAGTATTCATAAAGAGGAAAGCGCAGGGCGCACCCGTTAAGGCAAACCAACCCAGAATGGGCAGGAGTATCTTTCCTGTATCAACTAGACCCACCAAGGAAGTTACGAGCCACTGACCAAACGGGGCCTCACTTACTGCCCGCCAAGCTGCGCGAAGGCGGAGTGGGATCTTTTCATACTCGTAAAGCGCATAGGCCAGTGACCCGCCCATAAGCATGCCGACCCACCAGTAGAGTGGCCCAAACTCCAAGGCAAGAAATGTGCCGATGATTGCACTAAATGTGCAGGTAAGAAAAATTTTCAAAGAACGGTTCTGCATAATTCCTCCACAGGAAAAGTTGTGGTGACGATATCCTTACTGATACAAGTTGTCAATTAGCTACTTTCTATACAACAAAAAAACCGGCATTTCTGCCGGTTTCTTTTCAGTAGCTAAACTACTTCACAAGAGACTTGAGGGCCTTACCCGCGCGGAAACGTGGAAGGCGCATCTCAGGGATCTCAATATGCTCGTTTGTATGTGGGTTCACACCACGACGAGCCTGGCGCATACCGACATCGAAAGAACCGAAACCAGTGATAGTGACCTT
>DATHWI010000063.1 GCA_035460805.1 Verrucomicrobiia bacterium
GGCCCTTACGCAGACCTGCCAGACTTTCTCCGTCGCTGTGCATCGGTAGTGAACAAGAAAGTACTTGAAAACCTGATCATGGCGGGCGCCCTGGACTCCATTGGCGAGCGCGGTGAGCTGCTGGCAAGCGTGGAGAACATGCTGCTCTTCACTAGCCACCTTACAAAGCGCAAGAACTCTAACCAGATTGACCTGTTTGGCAGTATGGATGATGGGCCCAAATATGACCTGACCATAGTAAGGGCAGAACCCACCTCCCAAAAGCAGCGGCTGGCCTGGGAGCGTGAATTGTTGGGCATTTACATTACCGGCAACCCCCTCTCCCCCTACTTGTCCGGGCTTCCTACCGACCGCCATCAAATTGCCAACTTAGCTGCCAATGAAGACGGCGCCCTTATCCGTGTCTGTGGTGTAGTGACCAGCCTTCGCGTCATCCTCACTAAAAAAGACAGCAAGAGCATGGCCTTTGTGCAGCTGGAAGACGAGACCGGCGTGACCGAAGCCGTTTTCTTCCCCAAGACTTGGGCAACATGCCAAAAAAGTGTCGTGGAAGGCATGGCGCTCTGCGTGGAAGGAAAAGTTTCCCGCAAGGAAAGCCGTATGAATGCCGAGGTGCTGGAGACGAAGATCCTTGCCGACGGTTGCAGCCAGCTTTCTGACAGCCCTAGCGCGCCCAAGGAGCGCGTTGACCGCTTGTTTGTGGCAATTCCCCCACAAGGTGACCGCGGCCTCTTACAGAAGATCAAGGACGTGTTAGAGGGCCATCCTGGCACGCTGCCGGTCAGCCTCCTCCTTCCATCCGTGGATGGGGAACAAGAAATGAAGGTGACCCAGCGGGTCAACCTTGCCGATTCACTCTATAGCCGGCTGGCCATACTAGTAGGCCCGGACGGCATTCGCACGGAGTAACTTGCCTGCTCCAGGAGGGAGGTCTACAGTGCTTATGTGGGACCCTTACCGGCTGGCAAGCTAGTCCGGGACGACATCCCGGACATCATTGAAAAAGACACTGGAAAGCGGCCTCGCATCATTGTCCTAGAGGGAACCTACCTTCGCCTTGAAGCCTTCAAAAAGCTCCAGGAAGAAATGGGCGAACTCTTGCGTACAACAACTCGCGAGGAAGCAATGGAAGAGTGTGGCGACGTGCTGGAAATCTACGAGTTTTGCGAGAAGTTAGGTTGCACGCGTGGCACCCATGTTGCCCTCGCAACTGTCGAAGAGTTCTGTCACCGCTATAACACCACTCTCGATGAAGCAAAAATAGCCCAGGCGAAGAAGTTGGCGCAACGCGGCGGCTTCTCCAAAGGCTACTATCTGGTCACCGAGTGACCCTCCAATTCCCGGCTAACCCCGGGAATTTTTTATCTACCCAGTGCGTTCTGAATTTCCTGCTGGATATCAAACGGGTTAGGCACATCCTTGATGGCAATGCTGGATTCCGCATCGCCTGTATTTACCGTGACGGTGCCAAAGTTAAAGATTGTCTGGGACAAGCCAGAGACCTGATGAGAAACCTGCATGATGGCGCCCAACGGGCATTCGTAAAACTCACGCTTGAGAAGGCCTTTTTGATGAAAAAAACCTACGCGCTCCGAGGTAATCACTACCAGCGTATTCCTCCAGGTGTAGAGGCTGAGTGTCAGCTTCAGAATGGCCAATATGGGTCCCGCCATGATCAGCACACTGAGGACGATTCCCCTATTGAAAAAAGCCATACTCCCCACTGAGATAAGGAGTAAGAGGCCAGCTATTAAAAATGCCGGCAGCAGGACAACGGGATGCTGGTGGGAAACCAGCCTTACAGACTCACTCGGCCGTTGGCCGTTGAATGCCATCATTGGAAGGAGTTGCTGCTGGCAAGGTCCGCGGTACGGAGAGTACGTACTGCTTTATTTTTTCGATTACTGCAGCCGGCAGCATTTCACCCTTGGTGATGTACTCCGCCGCGCCCAACTGAAGGCCACGGGCTTGGTCATCCACATCAGCCAAGGCGGACACAATAATGACCGGGATGTTCCGGGTGGTAGCATCTTGTTTTACGTGCGCCAGCACATCGTACCCGGAAAGGCGGGGCAACATGAGGTCCAGAAGGACCAGCTTAATCTCGGGATGAGTCTCCAGCTTGTCCAATGCCTGCAACCCGTCAAAGGCTTGCACTACTGTAAAGCCCGCTTGGACAAAGCGCTCATAGTAAAGTTCTTGCAGAATCTTGTCATCTTCTACGAGCAGAATAGTGACCGAACTCAGGTCAATGTCACCCCCCTGTGAAGAAGTGGCAGCCGGCTCTGTCCCTATGTCCGTAGGCAGGTTGAAAGGTTGGGTGTCGTCCATATATCCGTATTCTAACCCCGTACGGATTTCCGCTCAAGGAGATAGGTCAGGCCGATGAAGGCGAACATGCTGAGAATGAGACATAGGATGAGGAGCGCCTTCTCGTTTGCCTGCTGAGTAGTGAGGGCAAACACTCCGAAAAGCACAGCCATAATATTGGTGACCAAGACCACGTATGGTGGGGTCAGGCCAATCTTGAGCAGGCGGTGGTGCAGGTGGCGCTGGTCTGCGTGAAACGGGCTCTGCCCGGCCAGCAGGCGGCGCACAATCACGCTGAAGGCATCGAAGAGCGGGATACCCAGCACCAAAACCGCGGTGGCCACCTTGGCCCCAGAAATAACGGCGATTGTTGCAAGGAGGAACCCAAGGAGCTGCGAACCGACTGTGCCCATAAAGAGCTTGGAGGGATGCCAGTTCCAGGGCAAGAATCCTGCGGTAATGCCAATCAGGATTAAGCAAAGCGTGGCAGCGCCAATAAAGCCAAGTTTCAGGCTAACCAGAAAAAGGATGACCGCGGCGGTAAGGGAAAGACTGCCCGCCAAGCCATCGAGCCCATCAAAAAGGTTCACCGCGTTGATCATCACTACAATCCAGGCTACGACCAGTACCGCAGACCAAGCGGGGTGAAGGGAGAGGACTCCTATGAAGGGAAGCCGCAGGCTTTCTATCTGAAGACCACCCATAACCAGGCTGGCCCCAGCCACTACTTGGCCTAGGAGCTGCCAAAAAGCTGGTAACCCGTAGAGGTCATCCAAAAGTCCAAAAAGTAGGACTACTGCGAGCCCTGCAAACACACCCTGGAGCACACCCGGTGCAAAGGTTAGCAACCCAGAGTGATTCCCCGTAGCAATAACTACCAGGGCCACCACTGCAACGAGCCACATGGCCACACCCCCTACGCGGGGTTTGCGGGTTGTGTGCACGTCACGGCTACGGATAGCGGGAAGCAAGCGGTGGCGCTGTGCCAACGCGTACAGGAGTCCCATTGCTACTAATGCCGCCGCACCAACGCCGAGGAACACCACCCAGGCCTCGGGGTACGGAGACAGTGGGCCGAGACCCAGTGGTTCGGCCATATGGAATTACTACTTACTGATGACGCTTGTCACCAAACATAATGACATGGTCTGCCCGGTCGTAGTCCAGTATCTCGTCTTCGCTGAACCAGTGCGCAATCTCTTGCTCCGCCTCTTCGGTTACTTCGGAAGCGTGGATGAGGTTGAAGATGCTGCGATTCTCAATGTTGGCAGAGGTTGGCGCGTCGTGGGCAAAATCGCCACGGATTGTGCCCGGATCTGCAAAGACCGGAAGGGTGGAGCCGACAATCTTACGGACAACAGAAACGGCATGCAGGCCTTCTACTACCATTGGGATCATGGGACCCATGGTCACAAACTCAATGAGTGCCTTGCGCACGGCCTTGCCTACTTCAAGCGGGTTGTCTGAACCAAGCTCTTTCTTTGGGTCCAAACCGTATTCCACAAAGGTCTTAATCCCCTTGTTCCCGAGGCGGGTAAGCCACTCTTCGTCCTTAGGATAAAAGCCATCGGCCTTCTCGAAAGAAGCGTGCACCATTTTCATGGCCGTGATTTTCAAGCCGCGCTGTTCAAGCCGCTTGATGATCTCGCCCATGAGGCCGCGCATGACGCCATCCGGCTTGATCATGGCAAAGGTGCGCTCCGTAGCAAGATGGTGCGTTTTGTACTTGGAAGTAAGCTTTGTCATAGTGTTTTTCTCGATTAAATGGTGAGGAGTGCCTCGATGGACGCGGCATTAGCGTGTGGGCCAACTGCAGCCAGGCGCAAGTGCTCGTTTTGGAAAACTTCCTTGGCAAGCGCCTGGATGTCTTCTGCAGTTACTTTCTGGACCTTTTCCAGATACTCAGCCACGGTTTCCTGGCTCTTTTCCTCTAGGTCTTGGATGCCGTAGTACTCCGCCACTTCATCTGAACTTTCAAAAGTGATGGCTGCCTTGCCGAGCAGGTGCTGCTTGGCCCGGTCCAGCTCTTCTGGGGACACTTCCTCGTCCCGCATCTTCTTGAACTCTTTCACAATCGCTTCAACCGCTTGAGGAAAGCGCTTGTTGTCTACGCCAGCTGAGGCGTAAAGGAACCCAACGTCCCGGTAGGAATCTGTACCTGAACGGACGTAGTAACAAAGGCCCTGCTGCTCACGCACAGAAACGAACAACCGAGAGCTCATGGTAGAGCCCAGGATGGTATTGAGAAGCCGGAAGGTGGGCTGACGAGGGTCCGAGTGCGGGAAGGCCTTGGCCACAATAATAAGGTGGGTCTGCTCGGAATCTGACTTATCTAGAAGGACCTTCTGGTCAGTGCGCCAAACAGCCATTGATGGCGTGTAACTCTCCCCTTGAGGAAGCTCGTTAAAGTACTTCCAGACCAGTTCCTTTGCCCGCTCCGGGGTAATGGCACCCGCCAGTGCAACTGTGCACATGGAGCCCATGTAAAACATCTCCCGGTACTTCTCAAAGTCTGCGCGGGTAAATGCCGTGACGCTCTCCTTGGTGCCAAGGATTTTGCGGCCAAGCGGGGTGTCGCCAAAAAGGAGGTCCATGAGCACATGTCCAACTTTGCGCATCGGCATGTCCTCGTACATGTTGATTTCCTCAACAATCACGCCTTTTTCCTTCTCCAGCTCTTCTGCCGGGAAGGTGGCGTGAAGCACCATGTCAGAGAGGACATCCAAACCAAGCTCCGTGTGGCTGGCGTCTGTCTTGGTATAAAAGCCCGTGAACTCTTGGCTGGTAAAAGCGTTGAACTCACCCCCTACCGCGTCCAAGGTTTGGGCAACCTGCTGGGCGGTTTTGTATGTACGACCTCCCTTGAAAACCATGTGCTCAGTAAAGTGAGCTAGGCCCTGCTGGTCGTCCGACTCGTTCCGTGAACCCACGCCCATGAAGACCATAGAGGTGACGGTAGCCGTACTTTCCAGCGGGACCACGATGAGGGAGATGCCGTTCGGTAACTGTTCGTGATACACCTGATGTTGCATAGGTTTACTGTAGCAGGTTATCCTGTAACCACCAACGCGACCCACCCACTTAACTGCCACCATGTTACACGTAGATCTCGACAACATTCTGACCCACGATGAACTCGGTTCCAAGGCAGAAGAAATCCTGCGCAAGGCCGATGAAGAAGGCAAGATTTTGGTAGTAACCCGCAACGGCCGCCCAGCCGTAGCCATCCTTAAGATTGAGCAATTGGAAGAGCTTTCCGGCAAGACCGTGAGCCCTGCCACCCCAACGCCTAACCTTGCCGGCTTTGGTGCCGATGCTGACGCTGCCCCTGCTGCCCCTTTGGTCAACACACCAAACCCCGCCATGCAGGGCGTACCAGGCCAATCCCAGCCGCAACCTGCACCTGAAATGCCGGCGCCCATGGCACCACCAAGCATGGGCACCCCAAACCCAGACGGCCTGCCCGACATGCCAGCCTAAGAAAAAAGCTCCCGGAAGGGAGCTCTTTTTTAGCCCTGGGCAACCGCCGGCTTCAGAAGGGCATCTAGTACCATGCTCACCAGCCAGAGGATGACCGCCGCCAGAATGGCGGTGCCAAAGCTGGCAATATCGAACCCCTTAACAATTTTGGCCACCAAGAGCAGCATAAGTGCGTTAATCACAAAGGTGAAAAGCCCCAGGGAAACCACGTTGATAGGTAGGGTAAGGATAAGGAGCAGCGGGCGGATGAGCAGGTTTACCAAGCCAAGGATAAGTGCTGCCACTACCGCGCTAAACACCCCGCTTACCGCAAAGCCAGGTACCACATAGCTCACAATCAGAAGTGACAATGCAGTGACGAGAAGGCGGATAAGGAGCATGGGTACTATTTAACGAGAATATAAATGAGGATGCCACCAATCACCATGAGGATGGGAAAGGCCACCAAAATCATCAT
>DATHWI010000064.1 GCA_035460805.1 Verrucomicrobiia bacterium
CGACTCACCCTGCGCCGATGAACGTTGCGCAGGAAACCTTGGGCTTTCGGCGAGGGTGCTTTTCACACCCTTTATCGCTACTCATGTCAGCATTCGCACTTCTGATACCTCCAGCATTCCTCACAGAACACCTTCGCAGGCTTACAGAACGCTCTCCTACCATGCACATACTATAAATAGTATGGCATCCGCAGCTTCGGTTACGTGCTTAGCCCCGTTACATCTTCCGCGCAGGACGACTCGACTAGTGAGCTATTACGCTTTCTTTAAAGGGTGGCTGCTTCTAAGCCAACCTCCTAGCTGTCTATGCCTTCCCACTTCGTTTTCCACTTAGCACGTCATTAGGGACCTTAGCTGGCGGTCTGGGTTGTTTCCCTCTTGACACCGGACGTTAGCACCCGATGTCTGTCTCCTGTGATTGCACTTCTCGGTATTCGGAGTTTGCAATGGTTTGGTAAGCTCTTATGAGCCCCCTAGCCATAACAGTGCTCTACCCCCGAGAGTGAGACACAAGGCACTACCTAAATAGTTTTCGGAGAGAACCAGCTATTTCCAAGTTTGTTTAGCCTTTCACCCCTATCCACAGCTCATCCCCTAATTTTTCAACATTAGTGGGTTCGGACCTCCAGTTGGTGTTACCCAACCTTCATCCTGGCCATGGATAGATCACTTGGTTTCGGGTCTACACCCAGCAACTATCGCCCTATTCGGACTCGCTTTCGCTGCGCCTCCCCTATCGGTTAAGCTCGCTACTGAATGTAAGTCGCTGACCCATTATACAAAAGGTACGCAGTCACCCCTTGCGAGGCTCCCACTGTTTGTATGCATGCGGTTTCAGGTTCTATTTCACTCCCCTCCCGGGGTTCTTTTCGCCTTTCCCTCACGGTACTGGTTCACTATCGGTCGATCACGAGTATTTAGCCTTGGAGGATGGTCCCCCCATGTTCAGACAGGATTTCACGTGTCCCGCCCTACTTGTCGTAACCCTAGTTCCACACACGGGCTTTCTTATACGGGGCTATCACCCTCTATGGCCGGACTTTCCATTCCGTTCTAATAACGCGTGTGCTAAAAGTTACAGGCTCTTCCGTGTTCGCTCGCCACTACTTACGGAATCTCGGTTGATTTCTTTTCCTTCTGCTACTTAGATGTTTCAGTTCGCAGAGTTCGCCACCATCTCCCTATATATTCAGGAGCGGTTACCCTTGCGGGTGGGTTTCCCCATTCGGACATTCCCGGATCAAAGCTTGCTTGCCAGCTCCCCGAGACTTTACGCAGGCTGCCACGTCCTTCATCGCCTGTGATCGCCAAGGCATCCACCACATGCACTTGTTCGCTTGACCCTATAACGTTGAAACCTGAGCCCTTTTAAACTCAAATTCCGCGACGTACGAGTAAATACGTCCGCCATAGGTTTTTCTAAAGCACTACTGATTTGAACTGATCTAGTTACTAGAACTAAACGTCGCTCAAATGTTTCGATTTTGCAATCAATACTACCCATTGAACACGCAGAACCTCATCACAAAGTTCCTGTGTTCACTTTACTTCTTCCATTTTTTTAAAGAACAGTTCCAGCTTAAAAGCCAGAAGCAAACGCCTTCGCTTGCTTCTATCTTCTAGTCATTGGTGGAGGATGACGGGATCGAACCGACGACCCCCTGCTTGCAAAGCAGGTGCTCTCCCAGCTGAGCTAATCCCCCAGTACCTCGCAATCTGGTGGGTCTGGTTGGGCTCGAACCAACGACCCCCGCCTTATCAAGACGGTGCTCTAACCAGCTGAGCTACAGACCCTGAACTGTCTGTCTCTTTGAACAACCGATAAGTGTGAGTACTTGCCAATCAGGCTTTTCTCTAGAAAGGAGGTGATCCAGCCGCACCTTCCGATACGGCTACCTTGTTACGACTTCACCCCAGTCATGAATCCTACCGTGGTAATCGCCCTCCTTACGGTTAGGCTAACTACTTCTGGTAGAACCCACTCCCATGGTGTGACGGGCGGTGTGTACAAGGCCCGGGAACGTATTCACCGCGACATGCTGATCCGCGATTACTAGCGATTCCGACTTCATGTAGTCGAGTTGCAGACTACAATCCGGACTACGATCGGCTTTCTGGGATTGGCTCCCCCTCGCGGGTTGGCAACCCTCTGTACCGACCATTGTATTACGTGTGAAGCCCTGGCCATAAGGGCCATGAGGACTTGACGTCATCCCCACCTTCCTCCGGTTT
>DATHWI010000065.1 GCA_035460805.1 Verrucomicrobiia bacterium
GTGACGCCGGTTACGAGGTGGAAGATATGGGTACCCATTCCGCAGAATCCACGGACTACGCAGAATACGCCGTAAAGGTAGGGCGCGCCGTTCAACAAGACCCTAACGCCCGGGGTATCCTTCTTTGCCGCTCAGGGGAGGGAATGGAGATTGCTGCCAATAAGCTAAAGGGGATTAGGGCAGCCCTTGTGTGGCGGCCTGATATTGCCGCAGAGACCCGTCGCGACAATGATTCCAATATCCTCGTGCTTCCGGCGGACTTTGTTGCCGAGCACGATATGCTGGCCATTGCCCGCTCCTTCCTGGATACGGATTTTTCAGGTGAAGAGCGCCATCAGCGTCGGATAGATCAGATCAAGGCACTGGAGACAGAATGAAGGCTGAAATCTGCCCAGGTATCCTTACTCATACGCTTGAAGAATATACCGCACGTATCCAGGGGATAGAGCAGTCTGGCTCCCTCTGGGCGCACCTGGACATTATGGATGGCCAATTTGTGCCAAATATTACGGTCATGCCGTACGAGATTATGGGTATCCCCACGAGTCTTAACCTTGAAGCCCACCTCATGGCCTACCGCCCTGAACGCTACTATTCAGACCTGACCGTGGCACGCATTTCCCGCGTCCTTCTCCACCGTGAGGCATTCGATACCTTTGAAGAAACCGCAACCGCACTTCATCAGGCAAGCGACTATTTTGCGGAAGTAGGGCTGGTCATCAACCCGAATACAGAGATTGAACCTTATAAGGACCTCCCCATCCAGGTAGTCCAAGTAATGGGTGTAACACCGGGCGCGTCTGGGCAGACTATGTTTGATACGACATATGATAGAATTAAGAAGGTCGCTAGCCAGGGCATGCCTATTACCATTGCGGTAGACGGAGGAATCCGGGAAGAGAACATCCGCGAGCTTCAAAAAGCAGGAGCAAACCGGTTTGTTATTACTTCGCAATTAGGCGCCATCTCGGCTATCCAACAAAATTTGAAACACTTTACCCAGCTGCTCTTAAGCGCAGCGTAAGTAGCCCTAAAGGAGGGATATGAAAAAGGTCCGCATAGGTATTAACGGCTTTGGACGCATTGGCCGTAATGCCCTCAAAATTGCAGTTGAACACAAGAATGAATGCGAAGTGGTTGGTATCAACGATCTGACCGATACCAAGACCCTTGCACACCTTCTCAAGCACGACACCACCTACGGTACCTACAAGGGTGAGGTTTCGCATGATGACCAGCATATTATTGTTGATGGCAACAAGATCCGCGTCTTTGCCGAAAAGGACCCTGCCATGCTTGGTTGGGGTGACTTGGACGTAGATGTGGTGATCGAGTCTACCGGCCGTTTCCTGGACAAGGTTACTGCAGGTGCTCACATTAAAGCCGGTGCCAAGCGCGTCGTTATCTCCGCACCTTCCAAGGGCGAGGAGCCTGCCCCTACCCACGTCATGGGTGTAAACCCTGCCGATGGCTCTGAGGAGATCATCAACAACGCTTCTTGTACAACCAACAACATTGCCCCGGTAATGATGGTGCTGGAAGAGGTGTTTGGCATTGAGAAGGCGCTCATGTCTACTATCCACTCGTATACTGCGAGCCAGGTAATCCAAGACGCCCCTTCCAAAGACTTGCGTGAGGCACGCGCCGCTGCCCAGAACATTGTCCCAACTTCTACGGGGGCAGCTATTGCAGCTGCGCAGTCACTCCCTTCCTTGAAGGGTAAGTTTGACGGCCTCTCCTTCCGTGTTCCTACTATTGTTGTTTCCTGCTCAGACATTACGGCCGTATTGAAGAAAGATGTAACTGTAGAGGATATCAATAAGGCTTTGGAAGACGCTGCAAAGCGTCCATCCCTTAAGGGAATCCTTACGGTGACTCACGAAGAACTGGTCTCTTCCGATTTCAAAGGTGACAGTCACTCCGCGGTGGTAGACCTTTCACTTACACGAGTAGTAGGCGGCAACTTGGTCAAAGTAGTCGTTTGGTACGACAACGAGTGGGGATACAGCAACCGCTTGGTAGAGCAGGTGATCCACGTTGGAAAGCAACTCTAGGAATGCACACAGGGGCACACAGCATTCAAGCATTAGAGCTACGGGCTCTCGCTATCCGCGAGAATATTATTACCATGCTCGAAGAAGCAGGGTCCGGCCATTCGGCGGGCCCGCTTGGCATGGCCGATGTGTACTCTGCGCTCTACTTCAATGTTCTTAATCATAATCCTGCTAAACCAGAGTGGCCTGAGCGTGACCGGTTGATCCTTTCCTGTGGACACACCGTACCTGTCCGCTATGCCGCCATGGCAGAGGCTGGGTATTTCCCGCGCAAAGAGCTCCTTACCCTCCGGAAGCTAGGCACGCGCCTGCATGGGCATCCTCACAACTTGGCATTGCCAGGAGTTGAGACTTCATCCGGCCCTCTAGGCCAGGGTCTTTCCCAGGCCATCGGCATTGCCCTTGCGGCAACCATGAATGGTGAGAAGTACCGGACGTACTGTATTACCTCTGATGGCGAGCATGAAGAAGGTCAGATTTGGGAGGCCGTTATGTTTGCGGGAAGCAAAAAAGTTGCCAACCTCACCAATATTGTCGACCGTAACTTCATTCAAATTGATGGTCCTACAGAGCTCATCATGCCGCTTGAGCCTTTTGCCGACAAGTACCGTGCCTTTGGCTGGCATGTGATTGAAGTGGATGGCCACAACATTGAGCAGATCATTGATGCGTGTAACGAGGCTAAAGCCGTGATGGACCGCCCAACGGTCATCGTTGCCTTTACCATTCCCGGCAAAGGAGTTGGCTTCATGGAGGGAGACTTCCACTGGCATGGCAAACCGCCAACTCATGAAGAGGCATCCATTGCATTGAAGGAGCTACGCACACTCAAAGGAAAAATTCGGAGTGAACATGAGTAATCAAACAGAAACAAACGTGGTGCCAATTATTGCTGACCTTAGCAAGGCAGAAATGGTCCCTACCCGTAACGGGTTTGGTGAAGGTTTGCTAGAAGAGGGTGGTAAAAACAAGGACGTTGTAGCCTTGTGCGCGGACCTCACCGAATCTATCCGCATGGAGGCATTTTCCAAGGCGTACCCTGCCCAGTTTGTAGAGGTGGGTGTGGCTGAACAGAATATGATGGGAATTGCCGCAGGTTTGGCTCTCTCTGGGAAGATCCCGTTTGTTGCTAGTTACGCTGTGTTTAACCCTGGGCGGAACTGGGATCAGTTGCGGGTCTCCGTGGCCTACTCCCAAGCCAATGTGAAGGTGGTGGGCGCACATGCCGGTATCTCCGTAGGTCCTGATGGCGCAACTCACCAAGCCCTTGAAGACGTGGCTATTACCCGTGTTTTGCCAGACCTGACCGTAGTTGTCCCAACAGATGCAGTAGAGGCTAAAAAGGCCGTTGCTGCCATTGTGGCGCACAAAGGCCCTGTCTATATCCGCTTTGGCCGGGATAAGGTTCCAACAGTTACACTGCCTGAGACACCATTTGTCCTTGGTAAGGCCAATGTGGTGCGTGAGGGGACCGATGTTACTATTTGTGCAAATGGCCCACTGGTATACGAGGCGCTTGTTGCCGCTGAGGAATTGGCCAAGTCCAAGATCCAAGCGGAAGTCATTGTTGTTCATACGGTAAAGCCATTAGACGGCAAGACAATTGTTGCCTCGCTAGAAAAGACGGGCGCTGTAGTTACCGCAGAAGAGGCTCAGATTACTGGTGGACTTGGTGGAGCGATTGCGGAGTTGGCAGGTGAGAAGTGCCCAGTGCCTCTTCGGCGTATTGGAGTGGAGGACCGCTTTGGTGAATCGGGGAGCCCAACAGAGCTTATGGACAAGTATGGCCTTAGGGCTGCCAATATTGTTGATGCAGTGAAGGCTGTCATTAAGATGAAGAAGTAGATGCTTGCCCTTCCTTCGTTAGAACTTGCACGTGCGCAGCGGCACAAAAAACCGCTGCTTTCGTGTCGTACTAACAGCCTGCAAATTGCCGCTGCAGCCCTTCAGGCTGCCACAGTAGAGCGCGCGCCTATCCTTATTACGCTCGATGCTACCCTTCCTACCACCCTTCCTCACATCGCGCTTTTGTCGGGTATTTTGGAACTGGGACGCGATGCCAAGGTTCAGGTTGCTGTGGAAGTAGTAGTTCCTACTAGCCGGGAGGCAGCTTCTTGGTGGATTGACCACGGAGTCCTGGCGGTGACCCTCCATGGGACCGCCGACGCCATTAAGCGCACCCTTAAGCATGTCCAGCTTGAGGCATTGGCGCACGGGGCAGAAGTGGGTATCGAGCCTACAGATATCACAACCCTGCGGGCCATGGAGGCCTTGGCGGGTAAACATGACGCACACTATATCCGGCTGGCC
>DATHWI010000066.1 GCA_035460805.1 Verrucomicrobiia bacterium
CTGCACGACCAACTTGGTCACAATCACACGCTCCTCCCCCACTTTGCCAAGTATGAGAACCACTGGTTTGTCACCATTAGCAACGCGCAGCGTACCCCACTTCCAGACCTGCGTTACTTGACCACCATTTACCATGGCCTAGATGTAAACTCCATGCCATATGGTGAGGTGGCCGATGACTACTTTGTTTACTTTGGCCGGATGGTAGAAGACAAGGGTGTCCTGGATGCCATCGAAACCGCAAAGCGGGCAGGTGTGAAGCTGAAGCTGGTTGGCCCCCACTTTGAAGGCGAGGCTGCAGCGGCGTACTGGAAAGAAATCAGCCAGCATATTGATGGTGAACAAATTGAATACCTAGGCTCATTGGGGAAAGACGAGCTCTTCCCTATAGTGTCCAAGGCCAAGGCCTTCATTAACCTCATCAACTACCAAGAGGCTTTTGGGATGGTACTCATAGAGTCCATGGCCTGCGGCACGCCGGTCATTGCCCGGCGCAGAGGTTCTATCCCAGAAGTCATCGACCATAATGGGACAGGCTTTGTGGTAGAAACGGTGGATGAAGCCGTAGAGGCGGTAAAGAACATCGAAAAAATCAGCCGGTCGTTCTGTAGAACGTACACGGCTGATCGGTTTGGCTTCACGGAGTACGTGAACCAGTACGAACGCATGCTGGAAGGTGTCTTAGCCGGCGATTAGCTTCTCAAACACCGCTTCGTAGCCCTTTACCATGCTTTCAATGGAAAAGTTTTCTTCTGCGCGCTTGCGGCAGGCAGCGCGATCAATGGTATGAATGCGCTTAATAGCCTCGGCCGCCTCCTCTACTGAATGAACATAGATCCCTGTTTTCTCAGGGACAACCAGCTCTTCCACTGAGCCGCGTGGAATGGCGATGACCGGCGTGCCGCAAGCCATGGCTTCTGCCATGAACAAGCCAAAAGGTTCGTCCCATTGGATAAGCGCCATAAGCCCCTTGGCGTTTTTAAGCAGCTCAACCTTGCCGGCGTGGTCCACTTCGCCCAGGAACTTAATTTGCTCGCCATCAATGAGAGGCTCGATTTCCGTCTTAAAGTATTCCTGGTCCACTGCGTCCACCTTGGCGGCCATAACTAGCCTCTCGCCAGCTAACAGGGCTGCTTGAATGGCCTGCTTTGGACCCTTCTCAGGTGACATCCGGCCTAGGAATGCCAGGTATTCACCAGGAGTGCCGACATATTCAAAACGCTTCACGTCGATACCGTTATACACGGTAGCCTCAATAGGAAGCTCCGGCATCTTTTTGCGCTGGTCGTTGGAGATGCTTACAAACTTAGAATCTGGATACTCCTCAAAGACGCGCTTGCCGTAGGAAGAATCCAAAGGGCCGTGCAGCGTAGTGACGGTTGGTGCCTGATAGGTGTTTTGGAAGGGAAGCCAGCGCCAACCAATGTGATTGTGGACGATATCAAATTGCTCATCGGCCAAAATCTCTTCAAGGGCGCGGCCAATGGCCACGTACTTGAATGCTTCACGTAGCTTTGAATCGCTGGGATCGGGTGCAAGCACCCGGACAGGCTCTGGGAAAACGGCGTGAAGTGTGCCGGAAGTCTTGGAATCGCCTGTGGCAAACAAGTGGACTTCGTGACCGTTTTTCACCAGGCCTTCCACAAGGTTGTACGCCACTAATTCAGTCCCACCGTATTTGACTGGCGGGACCGATTCTTCAACAGGAACGACAACGGCTATTTTCATCGCGGTGTGGTGGTGTTGATGAGGTTCACGTACTGGGCTTCCATTTTCTCAGCGACGACGCCCCAAGTAAATTTGTTCGGGATGACATTTTCTGCAAAGTTCTTTGCCTTGAGGCGGTATACCTGCGGTTTTGCCAACACGGTAGAAAGGGCAACGCTGAGGGAATCGGCGCGGCGCGGCGGGACAAGGTATCCACTCTCGTCACTCACCGTATACTGCAAACCGCCAACGCGGGAAGCAATGACGGGACAATGGCAGGCAAAGGCCTCCAATGGTACCTGTCCAAAAGGCTCGTAATAGGATGGCACTACACAGACATCTGCGGCGGAGTAGTAGTTCTTCATTTCTGAACGATCCTTACTACCCGTAAAGGTAATGTACTGCGCCACTCCCTGCTTTTCTGCCAACTCTTTCAAGCGTAGGTATTCTTTTTTGTCACTACCTGAAATGCGCCCAACAATAAGGACCTGTAGCTCGCCTTCTTTGTATTTGTTTTTCTTGATGAGATTGGGGATCGATGAAATGAGGGTGCCCACACCTTTGCGCCACTCCAAACGGCCTGCATACAAAATGACCGTTTTGTCCTGCGCTACGCCAATCTTCCGGCGCGCCAAAGCACGGCCTACGGGATAGATAAGCTTAGGGTTAATGCCAGGCGGGACCACTTCGATGCGTGCCTCGGTTGTATAGTGACGCTCCAGGTCACCCTGTTCGTTGTCACTGGTACAAATGACCAAGTCGGCTTCGTCGGCAAGCGTCTGCTCCCAGGCAATACGGAACTTAAAGAATTCCGTGTCAGTGCGCTGTGGCTCAAACTTCTTCAAGGCGTGGTACCGGAGGTAACCCAAGGAGTGGTAGGTCATGACCAGTGGGATTTCCCATAGGACGGACAGCTTGCGCGCACTCCATCCAGACATCCAATAATGGGCATGGATGAGGTTGTACGTAAGCTTGTTCTCACGTTTGTACGCAATAATGTTGTCCACAAACTCCGGCAGGTGCTGGAACAAATGGTCACGGGCCACATAGCGCTTAGGACCGGACTTGATCCGGATTACCCGCACGCGCGGGGCAAAGTTTACAACCTGGATTTTTGTTTTGCTATCCCAGCGTGTATACACGTCAACTTCCCACCCTAAACGGCCTAGCTCACGGGCTAGGTGGTTTACATATACGTTTTGTCCGCCAGACTCTCTGGCGCTTGGGCTCGCAACTGGATCAGCATGTTCGCTGATCATCATAATGCGGCCCTTCCGCAGGGGTTTTAGTGACATTGTTTTGCTTGGCGATCGAGGAACCACAAGTACATGAAATACGGTATTTTGTCAATCACCTGAAGGAGATTTATACATGTTCTGGCCCCGATCCAAAATTTTAAGAGCATGCATAATGCTTTCCGGCCCCAACTGTTTGCCCGTGTAATACAGCTTACTTTCCCCGTTCTCCTCACTCACTTTTTTAAACGAACCCTTGCCGCTTACCCGGTCGCCTTCGTCTTCCAAGAGTTCATCAATGTAGTCTTTAAGTTCTTCCCTGGCCCCACCCACAATAATTGCCAGGTCACCCGCTTCTTCCAACATGACGGCATCGTTACCGCTATCCCCAGCCACAATGGTGTAGTCAATATCGAATTCTTGGGCCAAGTAATTTACCGGATCCGCCTTGGTAATAGGTAAAATGTCCAAGCAGTATTTTTTGCGACTCTCACCTGCCAACAATTTTGTGTTGTACCCAAGTTCCTCACAGACAATGGCCCGGTAGCCAAACAGTTCTTCTGCAGTTGCCTGGATCCCCTTCACCTCCTCGCTGCTACGGGCAAAGAAATAGAAACTGGTTTTGTACAGCTGGGTAGGTAATACATTTGGATCAGCCAACAAAGCCTCTTCCTGATGCACATCCTGAAAAGTCATGCCATTCCGCTCCTCAGCCGTTTTTTGACAGTCCCCCGACCAAAAGGCATCGACAAACTCCACGCCTTTTTGTGCTATCTCGCGCCGGTCATACCCACTGGCCTCCAGCTTTTCGTGGAAGGCTGTGTCGTATTCAAAGAAAGCAGTCTCCCCACTAGGAAGGGCAATCACTTTTGCATCCTCCGGTAGTTGTTCATCGTTCTGGAGGACCCATAGTTCAGTACCCACCGCACTCGCAATAATGGATGGCAACGCCAGCTCTCCTGACTCGATACGAGGGATGACATTATCGATGCCATTCCCCGTCACATACATAAGGGGAATATTCTTCCCTGCCAGCTCGTTGGCGAGGCGCGCGCTCTCAGCCCAGGCTTCCGCCTCGTCTAACTCTGCCGCCACCTCCCGGAAGTTGGAGATAAAGGTGCGGTCTATGTCGGTGGCAAGCAATACGGTAGAGAGCCCCTTTTCCTTGCGCTCACGGTTTTTGTCACGAAAAACGGCGTTCGTATAGACGTCATTTTTCCTCTCCTCCCTGTTCTCCCCTTCAAAAATCTGCCCCTCAAACACACTGCCTCCTTAGTGGGATTACCGCCGCACCATAGTTTTATGCGCCAGCTTCTTTTCAACTGCCTCGGCTAGCAAGTCTTTGTACTCCATTTCACTCGGTTCAAGCTTGAGTGCCTTTTTAAAGGATGACTCAGCCTTGGCATATTGCCGCATAGCCATGTA
>DATHWI010000067.1 GCA_035460805.1 Verrucomicrobiia bacterium
CTAGGCTTCTCAGTGCGGACTTCCTGAGCCATTGCCCGTGACGGGGTGGCAGGGAGGGGAAACTCTGCGAGGAGTGATTCCAGGTTTGTGTCAGGAAGAGCGCGGGGATCCGGGGAAACATTTTTGGTTGCCTTCAGCTCAGGGCTAGGCACGGCAGCCGCATCCACAGAGCTCAACATACCCTCAATAGTCTGGGTGGCATCCAGGGAAAATACGCGGACCTGCTGGTCAAATGCACGCGCCTGGCTTCGGATGATGTTCTTTAGGGAATTGAGCGCGCCTTGCATCTGGACATAGTGTCCCTGGTACTCAGACTGCACGCGGACAAGCTCTTCCTGAGCGGCACGCTTCTCCGCCTCAAGGTTAGCCAGGGTAGTGCGGAGGTTGGATATCTCAAGGATAAGGGGTTGGCGGGCACGGGTGATGTGCTCCTCCATTGCGCTGCCTTCTGAGAGTTGGTGCTTCAGTTCCTCCAGTTCCTTTGCGGTTTCCTGGACAAGCTCAAGCTGCCGCTGCTGCAGGCGGGAGATTTGCTCCCCCATGCGGCTGCGTTGGTCCTGCAGTTCGGCAGGGGGTGCCCAAAACTGCTCCTCCTGAGGAGCAGTAGATGGTGCCGGGGTATTCAAGCGTTTTGGCGGCATAGGTACATCTATCGTACCATGGCTTTTCTCGAACGCTCAATAAAAAACCGAGGCTATGTGCCTCGGTTTTCCCTATTTGGCTGCAGGCGGCTCTTCTGCCTTTTTCTTTGGCGATTCAACAGCCTTGCCGTAATCAGGTTTGATTTGCCGGAGGATGTTTTCTTTGGCGGCTTTGAACTCTTCTTTGAACTGTTCTTTGCCCTTGGCGCCCTTTTCGGCAAGGAGGTCGAGCTTCCCTTCAAGGGAGGCAAGTTCGGACAGTTCAAGCTCGAAGAGGCGGTCCAGGGTACGGCGGCGGCGGCGCTCCAAGAGGTAGAGCCGGTACACCAGGACCATAATGGCAAACGCAAGGGCGAGCGCTGGGATCATGGTAAGGAGCAGGGCAATGGCGCCAGTGGTATCGCCGGTCAGTGACTTAAAGTCGCCTAGGGTGCCAAAGACATCCCGTACGGCTTGTCCAATGCTACGGCGCTCAGTCTGAGGCGTTTCTGGCTCAGGTGTTGCGCTTGCATCAGGCGTCGGCGTTGACTCGGGGAGAAGCGTGGCTTCTGGTGGGTTGATTGGCGGAGTTGGCTCAGGTGTTGTTGCGCCAGCTACAGGCGCAGCAGGACCACCAGGGGTCGGAGTTGGGGTAACCTTGGGGGTTGTGGTGGGCTTGGGGGTAGGAGTAACCCTAGGTGCTTTACTGGGATCGGCTGTAGGGGCAAGGGTCGAGCCAGGGGTTGGCGTAGGGGTTGGGGTGGCTTGTGCAACTTCACCTGCACCTGTGACGGTAACGGATTTCCCGCTACATCCGCCGGTAATGTCTGTTCCTGCACCGTCATTAGCAAGTACCTGACAGCTGCTTAGTCCAAAGTTACCGCTTCCGGCAGTGAGTGCTTTCAAGACTACGGTAGCTACCAAGCCTGTGCCTGTGTATCCAGAAGGTTTGCCACAGGAAATATCGGCCCCACCACCGCTTGGGTCTGCAGAAGAGATTTGCAGCGTACAGACGGATCCCGAGTACGTGCCGCGTACACCTTCAAAGAGGTTGGTAGGGTAGGAGAAGTGGGCATCAAAGGCATTAGCCGATGCGCCGCCTGTATTTACGTAGATTGTGACGGAAATGTCCTGCCCAACAGTGACGCTGGATGCCCCGCTCACAAACATGGAGGCCGCTGCCTGGGCTGGCTCTGGCTTATGGAGCGCGGCGAGAGGGATCGCCAAAATCGTCACTAGCAGGAAGAGGGCGGGTTTGGCGAAGCGGGTAAGCATGAACTAGAGAATCGGTTTAACCGTAAGGGGAAGATCGGGAAGTTCTTGTGCAATGTTGGTGCCTTTTCCGTCATTAGCCAGTACTTGGCTACGTTCGGGATCAAGGGTGACGGTGGTGGAGCCAACCGCTTTTGCGCGCATATTCATGCGCACTACTACGGTGTCACCGAGGAAGCCAGGATTGGGAATGCCGCACGACACATTTACTTCTCCCTTTATGTTATCAAAGCTATTGTCCAGATAAAACGTGCAGAACGATTTCTCGGTGGTCATATTCACCACTTCCAGGAACTGGGACTTGAATTGCACGTGTGCGGAGACCGCGTTCACAGGTGTGCCGTTTGTTTGAATACGCACTTCGACAGGAAAAACTTCTCCCGGAATAATATCGGTAGTCGGCGGAAGAAAGTACATGCGGGACTGCTTGAGCGTGTCTATCTGCTGTTTCCGGATAGCCACCGGGAGGGCAAGGAGTATGAGCACGCCTAGAATGGTCCACAGCAAAGCCTTGGAGCGGTTACCCTGGCGCTTGTAGCCAAGTAGGGTGCGATGAAGAAGGGTGGTGAAGGTATTCATGACTAACGGACGAAGTAGAACATCATGATGGAGAAGTCGGTAAGGTTCACTTTATTGTCACTGTTGATGTCTGCCACCTTGTGGTTGGTCTGCCAGTGGAAGAGAAGGATCGAAAAGTCTACCAGGTTGGTGCGGGTGTCACAGTTCAGGTCACCGTGAGAAATGTTACAGGCAGGTGCCGGGTTTGATGAATCGGGGGATTTGACCTGGAAGTTGACCGTCGGACTGGTGATGCTCTGCGTTCCCACACTGTCCTGTACGTTTGTGTACACCTGGTACTGGCCCGGGGTGAGGGTAGAGGTCTCGGTGCCCGAGATGGTAAAGGTCCAATCACCTGAAGCATCGGTAGTTGCTACGTAACTGCGCAGCGGTGCCTCTAGGAAGATGTTGATCTGCGCATTGGGCAGGGCTGCACCGGAGACGGTTACCGTCTGGCCTGGGTCAATCTCCACTACGTTAATTTCGATACTAGGGGAGAGCAGGATGCCGGTAACAGTAGTAAGCGAGCCCGAAATGAGGAAGAGGTTGAGCGTAGAGACGGAAGTA
The DNA here is from genome assembly GCA_035460805.1 of Verrucomicrobiia bacterium. Lineage (NCBI taxonomy): Bacteria > Pseudomonadati > Verrucomicrobiota > Verrucomicrobiia > Verrucomicrobiia bacterium. The sequence continues at coordinate 3,018 of DATHWI010000067.1, forward strand.
GAGCGGGAGTCTTCGTCGGTGGAAGAAATGGAAAAGGTATGCGCCCCAGGGTTCAAGCCGGTAACGGGGAAGCTGAAAAAGCCTACCCCTGAAGAGAGGGTAGTACCAATCACCGCACTGGATTCCGTAAGGACCACAAAGGAGTTGGGAGAAGTGTGCCCGGAAATATTTACCGCACTAAGCCCGCTTTGGACGGTAGCCGATACGACAACGTTCCCACCCTGGGTCAGTGGCAGGGTGATCACTTGGTTGCGAATTGTGGCGCCCGCTGCATCTTCCGTAATGGAAATGACTACCTGCTGCCCTAGGTTCACCAAGGGGTTGGTTGCAGAAATACCAATGATATTCAGCCCTGTGCCCGCCAGGAGGGAGATGTCGGTAATGCGGACCGTGGTGCCAACTACCGTAACGGTGGGTGTCCCAAAATGGCCAGACAATGAAATATTGCTGGCATTAATATTGGTGTAGTTGGGGAAGTTAATGAGGACCCACTCAGAAGGCGTGACTTGTTGTGCATCGATTGGCAGGACAAAGTAGATATCGTGCGTGATATTCGAGACGTTCGGCGCATTGGTGCCTACGAAGTCGCGCACTAAGTCCAAGCCGCTTACCGCATAGGTAGGTGCAGGATGCGCAAAAAGACTGAACAGTCCGAGTAGGACCGATACGAACAGAGCAGCGAATTTGCTGGCATGTACCCTCATTTGCCCCTCTTTCATGCGCAGCCTAGTCTCTGGTGAGATTATTGATCAGCCGTTTGACGGCTTTACGCTTTGTGATGAGCAGGTAGATGGCGAGGATTACGCCAACAAGGACTACGAGGAGATAGAGAGGAAAGACAATGAACGAAGTGCTTCCTGCGAGTGCCTGCTTGCCTTGTCCATAGTTGACTACAAGGGAGGCGGTATACTGGCCAACCAAGTTCTTGGTGTCCCAGTTTGCGGTCACAACGCGTGAGGCATCGGGGAGGATGTTGGTAGGGGTGATAACAATTTCTTTCACCTTCTTACCAAAGATATTGGTGATCACGATGGTGCCAGTAGGGGCAACGTGTACATTACCTTCGTTCTTATACCGCATGTGAAGGTCTACAGGTCCGTACTGCTGGAATGAGTTCTCGGTGCGGAATGACTCTAGAGAAAGCTTTTCAGTAATGTTTCCACTGACACGGAGCAGGATAAGCGAACCGACACGGGAGTCCACAGAGGCGGCTCCTGGGGCTGCGGTTCCGGCACGTTTTACAAGGACGCTTCCGTAGTGTCCACCTGCCTCACTGTTGCGAGGAATACGGATTGTGTAAGAGATGACACGCTCTTGGGCTGGGGGAACAGTGAACTTGCTTGGTTCAAAAGTGACCCATCGCGCCAGGGAGAATGTCTCGTTAGAGGTGCTGGGGTCTACAAACCCAACGCTTCCTTCGTCACCTTGGGCAACAAAGTCTTCGACTTCGACTTGGTACGTTACCTCGGTGTCGCTGTCGTTCTTGATCTTGATCTTCTCGGAGATTACATCTCCAGGGTTTCCGAACAATTCAAAGCGAGGAGGCGATACAGTGATACTGTCTGCGCTGGCTGGTTGGGGAAAGAGACCAAAGGCTATAGCTACCAGTATTGCTGTAGCAATCTTCTTGAAGGTCTTGCGCATACAGGCGGGCATAAAGGGATTGCTTAAATTCACTCTATTATCAGCAGAAAATTAGGAAGCTGCAAGCCGATGGGTATAACATCTAACTTCTGTAGTCAACATGAAATTCTCCCAAACGGAACGGCGCGGCTTCGCTAACAGCTTCATTCAGCCTAATAAAGAACTGCAAATTTCCTTCTGAGTTAGGTTGGTATGAGGAAATATTAAACTCTTGTTCAAACCAAAACCACGTACCATCTTTTGTTGGTGGAAGGTAGGAAACAAGGATTGCGCTTTGGTCATCCAGTGTTTTTGCTTCAGTAAGCGGGACATAGGTTCCGGCGGGTAGGGCAAAGGCTTTCACCGCCGCCACGTCTGCGACCACCTTATTTGGTTGGGAGGCTAGGTAGGTCTGAATACTGGAGCTTGCCACTTCGTCCTTAGTAAAGAGGCTGGCATCCGGCGCTTTATTTGAGAGGCGGGACCAGGGGATATCCTTAAGGAGGGGATGAGTGATAGTGGCAATCTCCTGGCGCTCGTTCCCGGCATCAATAAGAAGGGTGGCTTGGGTACCTTCGGGGGCTTGATAGGCAAACGTCACCCTTGTCTTCTGCCGGTTCTCTTGGGGTTTGACATTAATGTTTACCTCAGAGGTGCGGATGTCTTGGTGGGGGATCCGGTTGATTTCTTTTTCTTCAGCACTCTGGAACGCCAGGCGCGGGCCGGGACATCCTACCAAGGCGTGGCGCAGGACAGGGCAGGATTGCGGTACCCAGGAAAGAATCACCAAAAGGGCGAGGAAAACTCCTCCTCCCATGACGATTATCCTGTCTATCTGCTTCCGGGCTACGCTCATTTAGTAAAGGGGTTGGATGTTATAGGTCAAGCTGCCAAGGTATGTGTCTCCTGCTTGGACAATATTCGCCTCGAGTGCATAGGAGATGTAGATGACCACGCCAGCGCGTTCCGGTCCTGCCGAGGTGGCAACTGGGCGCGCGGTTGTACCCAGTGGGCCAAACCGTCCTGAACCAGTGCTCCAGCCACTCACCCGGGTGTCACTGGTATTGGCCCCAAACCAGCCACTGTTAATGCTGGGACTCGTGCCATCGGGTGACGACCATGCCTGCGGATTGCTCCAAGTGGCATTGGTAGCACCAAACGGGTCAAAGTTCACATTGGGGAAGTTTACGCCCTCAATCTCATCTTCCAGTTTTGCGTAGACGGTGTACCCCCTGGGGGCATTCGTCGTGATGGTCAGCTTATGCGTTCCATAGCGTACGGTCTGAAGGGGGATGCGCCCAAAAGAAAGACCGGTACTGCTCGAAGAAATATTTGAAGTTACCCCGTTGTGGGTTTGCCCACTGCTAACATCCTCAACTTGAAAGGTAAGGAAGGGGTCTTCCCGTACTGTATACGTTGTATCGCCGCTGTCTACACTTGTGGTGCCGTCATCTGAGTACGTTGTAATGCGGACATGGCATGTATCCAATAATGTATCGCTTGCGGCTTCGCAATTGTCGATAGCCGAATTGGTAATGTTGTTGAACTCAATCGAGGCTAGGCTACCACTAGGGACTGATGCGGCAGTGGGACGTTCAATAAAGAGAATGCCACTCGCATAAAAGCTTGTGCTGAGAGTCCAATCACTGCCAAGGTTGCCTACCGTGCCGAGCGTGGCGTTCTGGAGGCTTAGGCCGGAAGGGCGCGTTGTCCCACCTTGGGTAGTGGAAAACCGGACGTAAATGCGCTTGAGCAAATCTGTAGATGCAGTGGTGAAGGCAACGGTATGAGTCACCCCCGTCTCAGTTGCGGTGGTGCTGCTAAGGGTGTCGCTAATCGCGGTAAGCGATGCTGCCCGAGCAATAGGAAAATGGAAACCCGGTAGGAGTGTGAGTGCAAAGACTAGGGCGCCTACCGGAATATTGATCAAGCGTAACGTGCGCATGCAATCATTATAAAGTAAAAAACCTCCAGTGTGTCGGGGTTAGAGCCGGATTCTTCCATCAAAAAAAGAGAGGAATGCACAGGGCATTCCTCTCTTTGTCGGCAGCTAGGGTTAGTAGCGAGCGACCACGTTATACTGTGCAGTACCTGTGTAGGTGTCTGCAGGCTGTAGCGCGTTTACTGCAATCTTGAGGGTAACATACTTGATGTTTGAACCTGTACCAAGATCTGGACCAGAACTTGTCATTACAGAGTCACCAACGGTTGAAGAGTTGTTGACTGCTGGAGGAGCGTAAAGGTTTGAACCGAATCCACCAATGTCGGTAGAACGGAGACCAATCCAACCGGAGTTGACGTTGGCAGATGTACCAGTTGGGTCAACGTTGAACAGCTGCGGTGAACCAAAGGTTGCACTGGAGTTAGCGAATACGTCGATGTTGTTTGAACCGATTGTTCCCGTAAGCGGGTTGGTTCCTACGAACTTGAAGTAAACGTCGTAACCGGAAGGTGCGTTGGTAGCAACAGCAAGGCTGTGCTGTGAACAACGGTTAGCAGCGATACCGATACCAAGGTTGCCAAATGGCAGGGTGGTAGAGGTGCTGGTAACAGGGTTGGCACAAGAAGCGTTACTGTCGTTCGTTGAAAGGTTACCACTGGTTACAGCAGCAACAGTGAACGTAAGGGATGGGTCAACGGTAGCAGTAACGGTGACAGGGGTAACAACGGTAAAGGTAGTTACACCAGTGTCTTCGCGGTAGGTAGCAGAGTCAATTTCAGCAACGGTGTCCTCTGTGTGAGTCTCGATGCGAATGTAGCAAGTGTCGCTGTTAGCAACAGCGTCACATTCGTTACCACCGGAAACAGTGGAACTTGGGTTGGTGATAGTGGAAAGAACAATGACGAAGTCGTTCTGAGTTACGGCGCTACCTGTTGTGTTCAAAAGGTAGAGGTAACCAGTGGCGGCGTTGGTAGTATCGATTGCCCAACCGGAGTCTGCGCCACCATCTTTA
>DATHWI010000068.1 GCA_035460805.1 Verrucomicrobiia bacterium
CTCAAGCCTTGATAGCTCTGGATCGCGGGGCGTTTTCCTGCTATCGTACTTGAAGTCGCCTCAGGCAGGGTAGCTCAGAGGTAGAGCAGGAGACTCATAAGCTCTTGGTCGCGGGTTCAATTCCCGCCCCTGCCACCAAAAGAAAAGAGAGGCCATTGGCCTCTCTTTTCTTTTGGTAGTAGTGAAAAAGGGAATTGAACCGGGTTCAACTTTCCCAATACCTTTTGAGCAACGCGAAGGGAAAGTTAGCGCAACGCTTCATGTGCGCTTCAGATCGCGAATGCGTTGAAAGCACGTGAAAGTGAGCGTCTTCCCGCCCCTGCCGAAGAGGCATAATCATTGACCAGAAGCCGTTTTTGTGGTACAAGTACCCGCGTGAAAGCATTCCTCATTACCTGGGATCGGAATGAACAAATCGATCCCAAAAAGCTTCAAAAAGGGCTGGGTGTGGTATTCAACTCTCGGGACTGTCCCTCGGTTCAAGAGATAGATACCCAATCTGACGAATACATGCTCCTTATCAGCTCCCAACCCGTCTCGCCCGAGAAGATAGCGGAGATCATGGAGCGACGGTACAACGACAAAGTGAGGGATGAACAGGTCTTCGAGATCTAGCTGTCACTCAGATCAGGCCCCGGAAGTAATCTTCTGGGGCTTTTTTATATGAAAATCTCCCCTTTACGGGGAGATAAGAACCCACATAGGCACTCCAGGTAACCGCCAGGTTTCCTGCCTAGCTCCGTACTGCTCAGTCCAGTCGGCAATATGCAAGGCAGTCGCATACTTTTCCACCACGCGCGTGTTGTGCTGGAAAACCTGGAAGGTCCAAGGGGAGTTCCCGTCCGCAAACGTGCGGTGCAGGGAATTCTCGCAAGCCCGGCACCGGATCATTATGGCCTGCCAATGATTGTGGCGGGTACCAAAGACGTGGTGACCCACTGCCGGCTCCTGTATTGAAAGTTTCTTTCCACATACTTCGCAAGCATCCCCGAGAAGGGATATACGAAATTGTTTCGCATTGAGAAATTTCTTGTTTTCCCTACTTCGTAAGCGTCTATTTGCCATATTTCGTCCCTTTTTTCCATCGTCGCCCGTAAAACGCTCAACGTCAATAATGCCTCATGCGTACGACAACCCTCTTATTCAAACAAAAAGACCGCCCTCTCGGACGGCCTTTTAACTGCATACTGCACATCTCTGTGCCAGGCGCTCACTCACTACTTCATACCACATTCACACAACTCACTGTCAAGTTGTGGTCCTCCCGACGGGACTCGAACCCGTATGCAGTGCGGAGTGAGCGCCTGTTCTATCCACTTGATATACGGGAGGACTATTCCTGTATATTTGCTAGGCCCCAGCAAATCACTAGATGTCCAACTTTTCGTATTTGAGACTTCCTCTATACTGTGGATATGAAAATCGCCATCTTCTCAGACTCCCACGATCATCTTGATCATCTACAAGCCGCCATTACCTACGTAAAAGCACAGGGTATAACCACCGTGCTTCACCTAGGTGACTTTTGTGCCCCTCCTGTATTTGAGGTGCTCGGTGAATCAGGACTCCAATGGTACGGCGTTTGGGGCAATGTGGATGGCGACCGCCTCATGTGCTGGCTTCGGGTTAAGGATGCTGGAAACGTAGACATTGGTACGGACGATTTCCGTGAATTGGAAATTGGCGGAAGAAAACTCTTCCTCACCCACTATCCAAGGATTGCCCAGATAGCTGCTGCCTCCGGTGAGTTTGACGCTGCGTTTCACGGCCATGACCACATTGCCGCTGCAGAGCTGATTAAAACAAATGGAGGACCTCACAGTGAGACCCTCCTGGCCAACCCTGGTGAACTGGGTGGCTTTCGCTTTGGAACGCCCACTTTTGGTATTTACGATACGGATACCAATACTCTGGAGCACATTACCCTCTAGTCACGCATCCACATAAGCGCACAGCCGCCAAGGATTGCCACGATGAGGATAAGAACGGCGCCGTCTACCCAGTGAAGGTCTCTGGTTTCCGTTTGTTTTTCACCCACCACAGCAACAGTTGCCGTACCCGTACCAGGTGCGCGAAGAAG
>DATHWI010000069.1 GCA_035460805.1 Verrucomicrobiia bacterium
TTCGGACCCATGCAAGGGGTTTCCGAAAGTGGCCACATGCTCCTTAGAAAGGAGGTGATCCAGCCGCAGGTTCCCCTACGGCTACCTTGTTACGACTTCATCCCAATCACCGGCCATACCTTAGGGCCAGAGGCACTTCGGGTACAACAGGCTTTCATGATGTGACGGGCGGTGTGTACAAGGCCCGGGAACGTATTCACGGCGCCGTAGCTGATGCGCCATTACTAGCGATTCCGGCTTCATGGAGGCGAGTTGCAGCCTCCAATCCGAACTGGGCTCAGTTTTATGGGATTGGCTCCACCTCGCGGTATCGCAACCCTCTGTACTGAGCATTGTAGTACGTGTGCAGCCCTGGGCGTAAGGGCCATCCTGACTTGACGTCATCCCCACCTTCCTCCCCGTTTCACAGGGCAGTCTGGCTAGAGTGCTTTGGGCAACTAGCCATAGGGGTTGCGCTCGTTGCGGGACTTAACCCAACATCTCACGACACGAGCTGACGACAGCCATGCAGCACCTGTGCTGGTTCCTCTTGCGAGGTCGTTCCCCTTTCAGGGTTCTACCACCAGCATGTCAAGCCCAGGTAAGGTTCTTCGCGTTGCATCGAATTAAGCCACATACTCCACCGCTTGTGCGGGCCCCCGTCAATTTCTTTGAGTTTTAATCTTGCGACCGTACTCCCCAGGCGGTGCGCTTAATGGGTTACCTTCGGCACGCACGGGGTCGAATCCGCGCACACCTAGCGCACACCGTTTACAGCCAGGACTACCGGGGTATCTAATCCCGTTTGCTCCCCTGGCTTTCGTGTTTCAGAGTCAGACGCTTTCCAGGAATCCGCCTTCGCCACTGGTGTTCCTCCTGATATCTACGCATTTCACTGCTACACCAAGAATTCCGATTCCCCCTCAAGCTCTCTAGCCAGGCAGTATCCAATGCAGTTTCACCGTTGAGCGGTGAGATTTCACATCAGACTTACCCAGCCTCCTACACACCCTTTACGCCCAGTGAATCCGAACAACGCTCGGGACCTCTGTATTACCGCGGCTGCTGGCACAGAGTTAGCCGTCCCTTCCTCTCCGCATACCATCAAATAGAAGGAGTATTAATCCCCCTACCCTTGTTCTGCAGTGACAGGAGTTTACAATCCGAAAACCTTCGTCCTCCACGCGGCGTCGCTCCATCAGGGTTGCCCCCATTGTGAAAGATTCTCGACTGCTGCCACCCGTAGGTGTCTGGACCGTGTCTCAGTTCCAGTGTGGCTGGTCGTCCTCTCAGACCAGCTACCCGTCATAGCCTTGGTGAGCTTTTACCTCACCAACAAGCTGATAGGCCGCGGGCTCGTCAAAAAGCGGAAGGTCTTGCGATCCCCTCCTTTGGTCTTGCGACAACATCCGGTATTACCCCGCCTTTCGGCGAGCTATCCCGAACTTCTTGGTAGATTCCCACGTGTTACTCACCCTTTCGCCACTAAACCGTATTGCTACGATTCCGTTCGACTTGCATGTCTTATCCACGCCGCCAGCGTTCGTTCTGAGCCAGAATCAAACTCTCCGTAAAATTGCTTCCAGTAAGACTCCCTTGCAGGAGGCTACACC
>DATHWI010000070.1 GCA_035460805.1 Verrucomicrobiia bacterium
ACTGATGAGTCTCACAGTTAAGCACCCTTCTACCTTTGCGCTCGGAGCCTGATTGCCAACCAGGCTGAGGGTACCTTTGAACTCCTCCGTTACTCTTTCGGAGGAGACCGCCCCAGTCAAACTAACCACCTAGCACGGTTCCCTATCCAGATTCATGGCTTAGGGTGAGATGACGAATGCAAACAGGGTGGTATTTCACCGACCGCTCCCCCCTGGCCGGAACCAGGGGATCAACGCGTCCCACCTATCCTACGCAGTCCACAACCGGCATCAGTACCAGGCTATAGTAAAGGTGCATGGGGTCTTTCCGTCTTGCTGCGGGGAGGCGGCATCTTCACCGCCACTTCAATTTCACCGAGTCTGCGGTCGAGACAGCGCCCAAGTCGTTACGCCGTTCATGCACGTCGGAACTTACCCGACAAGGAACTTCGCTACCTTAGGACCGTCATAGTTACGGCCGCCGTTTACGGGGGCTTCGGTCGCCAGCCTCGGGCCGTGGCCCTAACCGACTTCCTTAACCTTCCCGCACCGAGCAGGCGTCACACTGTATACATCCTCTTGCGAGTTAGCACAGTGCTGTGTTTTTGATAAACAGTCGCCCAGGCTGATTCCTGCGCCCTTTCCATTGCTGGAGGAGGGACCCCTTCTCCCTAAGTTACGGGGTTAGATTGCCTAGTTCCTTAACCGCAGTTCTCTCGAGCGCCTGAGGATACTCTCCTCGCCTACCTGTGTCAGTTTTAGTACGGACAGCGATGTCGTCCCCCTCGTGCTTTTCTCGGCTCTCTCGCCACAGACTTCGGCAACAAAACGGCCTCGATCTTGCGAAACCTCCACGACTAATCGGAGGATCTGCTTGGAAAAAGCGCACACGAAGATTCAACCTTCATCGCCGGTGCAGGAATATTAACCTGCTGTGCATCGTCTACGCCTTTCGGCCTCGACTTAGCTCCCGACTAACCCTGGGCGGATTTACCTTCCCCAGGAAACCTTAGGCTTTCGGCGTGCAGGATTTTCACCTGCATTATCGTTACTCATGCCGGCATTCTCACTTGTACTCGCTCCACCACTCCTTACGGTATGGCTTCAATGCGGAGTACAACGCTCTTCTACCGCTGCTTACGCAGCTCGCTGCTTCGGTATCCAACTTATTCCCGATCATTTACGGCGCCGCTCTGCTCGACTAGTAAGCTATTACGCACTTTTTAAATGGTGGCTGCTTCTAAGCCAACATCCTAGCTGTCACAGCAGAATGACTTCCTCACGAACTAAGTTAGATTTAGGGACCTTAGCAGGCGATCTCGGTTGTTTCCGTCTCGACCGCGAAGATTATCCCTCGCGGACTCACTCCCAGGGTACGTCCTATGGTATTCGGAGTTTGGTAGAGGCGTGTAGGCGGGTAGCCCCACGTCCTCTTTCAGTAGCTCTACCCCCATAGGATATTTACCTGAGGCTGCCCCTAAAGGCATTTCGAAGAGAACCAGATATCTCCCCGTTTGATTAGACTTTCACTCCTCCCCGCAGCTCATGCCAGAACTTTTCAACGTTCACGGCTTCGGTCCTTCTGTCCCTTTTACGGAACATTCAACCTGGCCACGGGTAGATCACGGGGTTTCGGGCCGCACGCACACAACTCAACGCCACTTTAAGACTCGCTTTCGCTTCGGCTCCGGTGCTTGACACCTTAGCCTTGCTGTATACGTGCACTCGCCGGCCCATTATGCAAAAGGTACGCCGTCACCCATTCCCTTGCGGGCATAGGGCTCCGACCGCTTGTAAGTGTATGGTTTCAGGTACTTTTAACTCAGCTAACAGCTGTACTTTTCATCGTTCAATCGCCCTACTTGTTCACTATCGGTCATCGAGGAGTATTTAGCCTTGGCCGGTGGTCCGGCCAGCTTCACACGGAGTTCCACGAGCTCCGTGCTACTCTGGTACGCCTCTCAACGCCTATTACACTTTTCACATACGGGGCTTTCACCCGCTATGGCCGGCCATTCCAAACCGTTCTGCTAAGTGCTTTTCAGCTCGAAGCGCCCGCAACCCCGGGACGAATCCCGGTTTGGGCTTTTCCGTGTTCGCTCGCCGCTACTGACGGAATCCATGTCTGTCTCTGTTCCTGCGGTTACTTAGATGTTTCAGTTCACCGCGTTCGCTCTACCTGCCCTATACATTCAGGCAGGAGTCACCCGAAGGTGGGGTTTCCCCATTCGGAAATCTCCGGATCAACGCTTGTTTGCCAGCTTCCCGGAGCTTATCGCAGGCTACAACGTCCTTCATCGCCTCTCGATGCCAAGACATCCACCATACACCCTTAAGAGTTTGACCACATTTATCGATCACCGTCATTCAACATCTCGAACGTCGATCGTCGATCGTCGATTGTCGTGAACCCTCGCAAACCCAAGCCTGTTG
>DATHWI010000071.1 GCA_035460805.1 Verrucomicrobiia bacterium
GGGATAACCCTGGGCTACGGACTAACGCTTACCCCTCGGCCTCGGGAACGATTGTGACTGCCGCACGTTCAACACGCAGGTTGGATAGGCCTCCCTAACAGCCCTCCCCAAAAGCCTATCCCAAACGCGAAAGCACCTAGAAGCCCGGGTCCCCCCACCGGGGCTTCTTCGCATAGGCTTGTTGACCAAAGTTGTCCCTATTAAATTAGGTGCTGGTGATGGGTTCTCCCTGAACCATCACCTCTCTTCTCAAGAACGGAAGAAGCCCTGGCGTCGGACAGTCCGGGGCTTCTTCTATATACGTCGGCCCCTTCGGCCTCAGGTGGACGCTTCATTCTCACCAAAGCTATCTTCCCTGACTCAGCGAGTGCATTCAGCAAACAGCAGTGAGGGACTTTGTACCTGCGGCGTTGAATGGCTTCAGTCTACGCGAGGAGAGGGAACCGAAATGGCCACCTCAGGTTTATTTCAGAAGTTCGGTTTGAGCGCCGATGAGGTCCGTCAGCTTATCAGACGTGCGGGAAATGATCGTCAGAAACTCGAAGAAGTAGCACGAACCCTCACACGTACCTAAGCGTGCAACCATGAAGCTCTACTATTCTCCAGCAGCTTGCTCGCTGGCACCTCACATCGTGGCGAGAGAGGCAGGGCTCGATATCGATTTGGAGAAAGTGGACCTCAAATCCAAAAAGACGGAGAGCGGTCGGGATTATCTGAGCATCAATCCAAAGGGCGCGGTTCCTGCCCTTGAAATTGACGGTGGCAAGGTACTCACCGAGAACGCCGTGGTTCTCCAATATCTCGCCGACAAGCCACCATCGCAGCTAGGCATATCCGAGGGCATGGACCGGTGGCGCTTTCTGGAATTGCTGCACTTCATCGCCACCGAACTGCACAAGGGCTTTTCACCTCTGTTTGACCCTCGCACCACTAAAGAGGGACGCAAGATCATTACCGAGAATTTGTCTAAGCGATTTGACATTCTTGAGCGCCAGCTAGGCGACAACCCTTATCTTACCGGGGAAAACTTTACGATTGCCGATGCTTATGCCTACACCGTTCTGAGCTGGTCCAAGATTCAAAAAATAGACATGAGGCGTTGGCCTAAACTCGTAGCCTTTTTGGAGCGGGTTGGTGCTCGTCCCGCCGTGCGAGAGGCGCGGTCGGAAGAAGGTTTGCCGCTATGACGCCCTTCGCTCCTTGAGCAAATCTCGCTCGTCTTCCTGCATTTCAACAACGCCTCCGCCCGCCTTTGTGATAGGGCGACGTTTGGCAAAACCGAAACCCTTCTCGACATTCCAATGCAAATGATTCCAGTGACTCGATTCATGACCCGTCACCTTCCCATACGCCTGACGGATGCTAAGTGGTGCCACCCCAAGCTTGTTGAGGAGGTGAAGCATTTGGCAGGAAGCAAATTGCTCCGCCATGCTACGGTAAGAGGGCTGGCAAAATAGAGAACCCGTTCGGCTGCGGTGGACGGAGTGAGAGCACGCAATTACTCTCCTGGCCAAGCGGGTTCAGGCGGAACTCTCCGCGTCAGTCTCACCATCGAGCGCGGCAAGGAAAGTAAGATTCCGCTCTAGATCATCGGCCAGCTTGATCCACGTCCACGCCAAACTGGCGAACTGTTCTCTT
>DATHWI010000072.1 GCA_035460805.1 Verrucomicrobiia bacterium
TGTCGACTTTTCTTCCGTGATACCAATGACCGTAAAGGTAGCTGTGCCAATGGTCACCTGCTGATTAAGTGCGGTTCCCTGGTCAAACAGCTGTTCTGCCACACCCTTGGAGAGCAGGGCAACGCCCCGGTCATCAGCAGCAAACATACGGCCTTCTTTTACCGTCAAAATATCAACGGTTTCCAGGAAATTGGCATCTGTGCCGGCAATGGTTGGGGCGGCAGCCTTTTCTCCCACTTTTACCGAACCAGGAATAAGGCCGAGCGGGGCCACCGATGCCACGCCTTCCAACTTACGGATCCCCTCAACGTCGGCGCGGGTCAACACATCGCCAGAGATAAACGCAGCCGGGTTGGCCTGCTGGCCGCCACTCGTATCAATCTTGCCGGCTGTCACGGCTACAATATTGGTCCCCAAACCATCCACCAGGGAGGCGACATCGTTTTTCAGCCCTTGGCCCATGGCTACCAGGGTTGTCACGGAAGTAACACCAATAACCACACCTAGCATGGTGAGGAGGCTGCGGACCTTATTACCCCAAATGGAAGCAAAGGCACTGCGGATGTTATCAAGCATGGTCCCCCTTAACGACACCGTCCAATATATTGATAATCCTGTCGCACCGCTTTGCCACCCGCTGGTCATGAGTAACAATGAGCACCGTCTTCCCCGCCTTCTTAAGGTCGGCAAGGATGGCCATGACATCTTCCCCGGACTTGCTGTCCAGGTTACCCGTTGGCTCATCAGCCAAAATAATGTCCGGATCGTTGATGAGTGCACGGGCAATGGCTACCCGCTGCTTTTCACCACCCGAGAGCTTGGTAGGTACATGGTGAATGCGATGTCCCAATCCCAAATCCGTCAGAAGCTGTATGGCCCTGGCCTTGCGGTCTGGCTGCCTCAGGTACTGGGCTGGCATGAGTACATTAGCCAACGCCGTAAGACGCGGAAGCAGATTGAAAGACTGGAATACAAACCCAATTTTGGCGGCGCGGAGTTCTGCCAACCGCCTGTCCGAAAGGGAAAGGTGTGCCGCTTCCCCTGACAACCAAAGCTTGCCCTGGGTTGGTCTGTCCAAAAGGCCGATCAAATTCATAAGGGTTGATTTGCCGGAACCTGACGGGCCCATAATGGCAACCAACTCACCTGCCTCCACCTCTAAACTGATCCCTTTAAGGACCGGTACGGCGTTGCCGCCTTCTTCATAGGTTTTCACCACCTCACGCACCTTAATGGCGGGACTTTTCATCTACTTCTCTACGACTACTGAAATGACTCCCGTTGATGTACTGGCAATGGCCGCAAATGCGTCACAAGAAAGGTCGATCACCCTATTCTCTCCAAATGGGCCCCTGTCATCAATCACCACTTCTATCGACTTGCCGTTCGCCAGATTGGTGACCACTACTTTAGTACCCTTGGGCAGCGTCTTATGGGCAGCAGTGAACCGGTTAATGCCACAAGCCCGGTAGAATGTGCCCAACCCCTTGTCCAGGCGGGTCACTTTGGTCCCCCGCACAATAACTTCGTTCACCGGCTCACTGGTGCGTTCCGCCTTGAGCTTGGTGCGCGACACTTCCCGCACTTTCCCGTCCGCACCTGTTTCACGACGCACCAAGTAGGTGGTTTTTAGTACACCGTTCTTACCAGCTTGCTCCACTTTGGTGACACCCCGGTCGAGGTTGGGATCGTCCTTTTTTTGAGTGGTGTACGGAACTGCCGTGGCAAGGGTCAGCTCAGTCTCCGCCACACGGGTAATGCTGATAGCCACAGGTTCGTCATTAGGGACAAGTGCCATAGTACGTGCAGGCGTAACTTTGTCCTTACTGGCCAACTCCAAATGCTGCTCCTCTGCCAAAGCCTCAACGGTAGGTGCCCAGGTGCGCACTGTCCGTGTGGTTCCCGCCTCAGTAATCTTCACTACCTGCGCTCGGTATACCAAAAGCTGGCTTCCAATCCCCATCGTCGGGTCGGGAAACGAAAATACCTTGTCTTCTGGGTACACGCGCACACCGAGGCGTGCCAACATTCCCTCAGTAGTGGTCTCTAGGAAGCTCCCCGTATACCGTTCCGCCTCCCTATCAGAAGGAAGGCCAGGCATAGCGATGAGCTCTGTTTCAGCAGCACGTGTCTTGGCTGGCATTTCACCCTGGAGAAGAACTCCCATAAGTGCGCCAGCGGCAACAACCATCGTAATGATTGCAGCCGGTTTCGATGCTTTCATATGCACCCTCCACTGTACCGCGCGCAGGCCCTTCTGTCCACTTGGCGGGAATAAAAAAGTCCCACCTTTGTTGGGTGGGACTTAGGACTTTCCGTTTGTCATATCCGCCTCCATGCGTTGTGGTTTGGGTAGTCCAATTACTCCCCATTCCGGTCGTCGTTGACGCCGTATCCAGCGTCCAAATGCATTGCGCGCAGCTAACGCGCAAAGAGTCGAGTACCTGATGTTCTCATCAACCATGAACACATGCATATCGCTATGGCGTGCGCCATAGTCCATGCAGGTGGTCACAAACTCCCTCGTCGTAAGGGAATTGGTGGTCTCTGGAGAAGCAACCAAGTGCACCCGCTTGTTCCCCTTGGCCAAACCGAGGCCAAAGCTCATCCACCGCCTTACTTCACGCTGCTGCAGCACCTCGTCTTCCAGGGAAAGAGAAAAGTGAAGCTTGATGTGAATAAAGTTGTAGCCCACGTCCTTAAGGAAGTGGTCAACTAAATGCCGGATGTGGGAAAGGTACTCTTCCTGAGCCTCCTGCTCCTTACTCTCCGCCTCGTAGCGGAAAGGGCCAGAACAATAGATATTAAGGTGAGCGATCCACTTGGATGCACTCGACCTCTGCTTCACTTGGGACCACAGCCGGAAAACCGGTCCGGAGTACCACCAAGAGTCAGCGTCTGACGATGCGATCCTCCTCATACAGTTTCACCTCACTGAATCGCTCAGAAAGGTACCAAAAAATACGCCCCACGTAAAGGTGCTATATCTTTTGGATGAGTTCTTCCGGCACTTCGTGAATGAACCGGGAAGGCGGATTCATCTGCAAGAGGCCGTACAGGCGCCGCTCAAAAGCATACATAAGGTAGAGCCGATCCTTGGCCCGGGTCATGCCCACATACGCGAGGCGCCGCTCCTCTTCCATTTCCTTCTTCTCAGCTAGTGCGCGGGTATGAGGGAAAATGCCCTCTTCCATTCCTGCAATAAACACGACGGGAAACTCCAACCCTTTGGCGGCATGGATGGTCATGAGGGTAATCCAGCCCTCTGGTCCGGGCCTGTCGTTTGCCTGCTCCGCATCTTGGACAAGTGCCACCGATTCCAGGAAGTCATCCAGGTTTGTAACACCATGGGATGCACCGATAAGCTCTTGGATGTTTTCCCACCTGGCCTCACCCTCCAACGAACCGTCCTGTATGTACTCACGGTACCCTGTGCGACCTAAAATAAGCTCGACCAGCTCATCCACCGTTTTACCGTCGCTGCGCTGCCTTATTTCTTCCATCATAGTGAAAAAGTAGGCAACCTTGGGCGGAAGGTCATCGTACGGTGCGTGAAGGCCACGCTCACGCAACCCCTGTACCGCCTTGGCACCCACGCCACGGGTTGGCACATTTATGACACGCTCCACACTCACCCAGTCTTGCGGATTGGCAATCAGGCGGAGGTACGCCAGGATATCCTTTACTTCTTTGCGCTCGTAGAACTGGACTCCCCCAACTATCCGGTACGGGATGTTGTAGCGGATGAGCGTTTCTTCCAAGAGCCGGGACTGTGCGTTGGTCCGGTAGAGAATGACAAAATCGTCGTAAGAATGAAGGCCCGTAAAGGAACTGCTCCTCAGCAGCCCTTGCACCTCCCTGATAATGAACTCGCCCTCGTCCCGTTCATTCAGGCATTCAACCACCATGATAGGCGATCCCGCCGGGCCATCTGTCCAAAGCACCTTTTCGCTGCGTTCCTCGTTCTGGGTGATGACTGCCTGGGCGGCATCCAAAATAGTCTGGGTAGACCGGTAGTTCTGCTCTAGCTTAATGACAGTCGCATCCGGGTAGTCCTTATGGAAGTCCAGGATGTTCCGGAAATCTGCCCCGCGCCAGGAGTAGACGGATTGCCAGTCATCCCCGATGACAAAAAGGTTGCGATGCTTGGCGGCCAGCAACTTAACCAGCTTGTACTGCGCCTTGTTGGTATCCTGGTACTCATCAACCATGATGTACCGGAAGCGCTCCTGGTAGTCTGCCAGTATCTCCGGATGTTTCTCAAAGAGCTCCAAAGTCTTAAGGAGGATGTCGTCAAAATCCAGGGCATTGGCAGCTTTGAGGAGGGCCTGGTAACGCACGTACACACTATGCACGGCCTGCTGGAACGGGCCCATGGCAAAACGGCCATACTCTTCGGCGGAAACCAGCTCGTTTTTAGCGCCAGAAATTTGGGAGTGCACGCCCCTGGGGTTGTATTGCTTCTGATCCAGGTTAAGGTCGTTCATGGCGCGCTTCACCGCTGCCTGCATATCGCCATCGTCAAAGATGACAAACCTACTGCTGTACCCCAACGCTGAACGGTCCAGTTCACGGCGCAGGATACGCACGCAAACCGAGTGGAAGGTACCAAGCCATGGGAGGCGGAACCCCTCTTCGGGGCTGCCAAGCAGACGTGCAATCCGGTTCTGCATCTCGCGTGCCGCCTTGTTGGTAAAAGTGACACAAAGAATGCCTAACGGGTTTTCTTTTTCTTCCTTGAGCAAGTACGCAAAGCGGTGGGTAAGGGCCTTTGTTTTGCCACTCCCCGCGCCAGCCAAAATCAACACCGGGCCTTTGGTGGTGGTGACAGCCTCTTGCTGAGGTGGGTTGAGAGATGAAAGGAGGACCGCGCCTATGTCAGACATGCGTATAGGGAGGAGATAGTCTTATTGGTACAAACGGCCCCGCCACGTTAAGGGGCAAAGGATGGGGCAGGCTCTTGCTGCACAGGTGTAAGGGCAGGCTCAGGAGTAAGAAGGCGGGTCACAAAGAAACCGGCACAGAACGCACCAGCAAGAATAAGGGCCCAAGTGACAAGTGGTCGAAACGCCATATATTCCTAATGATTTGGGAGAAAACGCCTGATACTACTGGCTTCACGATGGAGATACCAAGAGGCACAATACGCAACTACGATACCCCCCAAAATGTCTGTTGGATAGTGCACGCCAGCTGCGATGCGGGAAAGCGCAATGAGCAAGGAAAGGAACAGAAGCCATTTGCCTAACCTATGCATCCCGCTATGCCAAATACTGAAAGCAATGGCAAAGGTTATGAGGGTGTGCCCAGAAGGAAAGCTGGCAGGGTCGACATGGAGCGGGAGGTTTGCCAGCTCGGGATGTGTCACAAATGGCCGCTCTCGGAACAACATAAAGTTAAGCACTGCTTTGAAAGCCAGGCCAAAGACAACTACCAGGACAGCCATGAGTGCCGCTTTTTGGTTGCCATGCTTATGGCTGAGTGGCTCTGGGCGGCGCCAAAGGATGTATACCGTAAGAATGGGGATGACTATGAGGAATTCCGCAATGAGCACCGTGGCAAACGATGACCATACGTTATCGCCGGCCCACAGTGCCAGCTCCCGCACAACCCACCAGTCCAGCGCATGAATAGTATCCATATGAGTAGTGTATCATGGGGGCATGCTACTCTCTACCGTTGTCCACGAGTACCTGGAATACATGGCCGTGGAGCGCAACCGCTCCCCAAAAACCATCGTGGCCTACCGTCACTACTTTGCGCGTTTTTCGACATGGCTCAAGAAGGACCTGCCTTTTGAGGAGATAAGCCCGGACCATATCCGTAAGTACCGGCTGTTCCTCTATAACTTTTTGGATGACCAAAACGAGCCACTAACTACTAAAACCCAAAGTTACCACGTCATTGCCCTGCGCTCCCTGTTCCGATACGGGCTTAAGCGGGGGCTAAAATGCCTCTCCCCGGACCTCATCGAATTACCAAAGACTGAAGCGCGCGAAGTGCAATTTTTAAGCATTGAAGAATTGGAAAGATTGCTCGCCATCCCGGATACCTCGACCATGGTAGGAACCCGGGATAGGGCCATCATGGAACTGCTTTTTTCCACTGGTCTACGTGTAAGTGAGTTATCGGCTCTGAAAAGGAATATGTTTGATACCTCGACGGGTGAAATGAGGGTGGTTGGAAAGGGTCGGAAAGAGCGGATTGTTTTCATTTCAGACCGCGCCAAACAGTGGGTCGAGCAGTACTTTGCCAAGCGCGGCGATACGCTTGATGCAGCCTTTGTTGGCTACCGCGGAAAGGGCGTGGGTGATGCCCCTTCGCCCAAGGTCGAGGCCAACGCCACCCCCCTTACCCCCCGCTCCATTGAACGGGCCGTGGAGAAGCACACCTTAGTGGCAGGCTTGGCTAAAAAAATAACGCCCCATACGTTGCGTCATTCTTTTGCCACAGACCTGCTTTTAAATGGTGCCGATATTCGAAGCGTGCAAACCCTGCTCGGCCATGCATCCATCACCACCACCCAGGTTTATACCCATATTACGAACCAGCAGCTCAAAGAGGTCCACGACCGGTTTCATGGGAAGAAGCTGGAGGACTAGTCCACAGTACAAAAAAATGTGCCCCGTTCAGGCTGGGCACATTTTTCTTTTTATTTGGACTCAAGCTGGGCAAAGAGTGGTTCAGGATTATCCAGGTTGTCGGTATTTTTGGCAACCTCGTCCTTAATCTCTTCAATATGCTGGAGCCGTTCCTGTGCAAGCTTGACCAAATCCTGGTAGCTCATCACCGGAACTGCGGTGGAAGTAGTCATGTTTTTTAATATTTGTTTTTCGAAATTAAATAATTATGCGCCCTACCCACCATTTTGTCAATCCACTCCAACACAAACACTTTGTTTTTGCTTTTCCAGAGCCATTTTTATGTAATTTTCCCCAAGTGGTAGTGTTTCCACGAGCCAAGTTGGATAACCTGCATACCAGATTGCCTTTTCCCCTCCCTCCTGCTACTATGCGGTAGCCATTGGTGGTTTGTATCTAGACCACATCAATTTTGTCGTACCAGTACTCATGCGTGAAGCACAAACCAATAATTACGAAGTCACCTTCATCCTAGGAGAGGCCTCTACAGCTGAACAGGCTGCAGCCAAAACCAAGGAAGTAAGTGCCCTCATCACAAAGCTCGGCGGAAAAACCGAGAAAGATGAGCAGTGGGGCAAGCGCGACCTAGCGTACCCAATCAACAAGAACCGTTCTGGCACCTACGTGACCATGTGGTTCTCCATGCCTTCCTCCGAGGTCATGGCGTTTGAGCGCGCCCTCCGCTTCGATGAGAGCGTTATCCGTTCCTTGGTAATCAAGGCCTACACAACTGCCCAGCCAGGCAGCCTCTACCCAGTTCCTGAGGAAGAGAAGCCTGCCCGTGGCAGCCGCCGCACTTCTGACAAAGACGCAGCCGTTTCTGCGGAAGAAGAGCTCCGCCGCAACAGCGGCACCAAAAAGGACAAGGCTGCAGCAGTCGACGCTGAAGAAGAAACCCTCTCTGAGGAAGACCGTCTTAAGCAACTCGACGACGCTGTAGATGAACTCCTTAAGGATGAATCAGCAGAATAAGCTGTAACCTTACGTTCCCCTGGGAACCAAAACCTTATGATCAACTTGAACCGCATCGAAGTCATCGGCAACCTCACACGGGACCCTGAGCTTCGCATGACGCCAAACAATCAGAGCATTACCTCATTCAGCGTGGCTACCAACCGCCGCTACCGCGACAACGCGGGACAGTGGATCGATTCCCCACCTGAGTTCCACAACATCATTGTGTGGGGCGCACTTGGTGAGCGCTGCAACCAAATCCTACACAAGGGAGACCGCGTGTATGTTTCTGGCCGCTTGCAATCCAGTTCATGGGAATCCCCTGATGGTCAGAAGAAAAGCAAGACCGAAATCGTTGCCGATAGCATTATTGGCCCTGACACCATCAACAAAAACATGGGTGGTGGTTCAGAAGACGGTGGTTTTGCCCCCTCTTCCTCTGCCGCACCTGCCAAGTCTTCCCCCAAGAAGGCCACCGCACCTGCCGCTGACGAAGAAATCAACATTGACGATATTCCGTTTTAAACCTCATGCCAGCACCACGTAACGCCAAGGCCGCGAAAGGTGGGTACCCAGTACAGCGCAAGCGCCGTCCACAGGTAACCCGCGACACCCGCGAAATTGACCACAAAAACATTGCGCTTATTAAGCGCTACACCAACGAGTTTGGCGCCATCGAGTCCCGTCGCCGCAGCGGAAACGCCCCTGTTACCCAGCGCATGCTGGCTCAGGCAATCAAGCGCGCACGCATCTTGGCACTCTTGCCATTCGTTAAGAACTAATTCGGTTCGCTCCGTTACTGCAAAACCATGCTTAGTATTACTGACCTCAAAACCGGCACCACATTCGACATGAATGGCGATCCCGTTGTTGTCCTGGGTTACCAGCACAGCAAAATGGGCCGCAGCGGTGCCGTGCTCCGCACCAAGCTCCGGAACCTCAAGACAGGCGCTACTTTTGACATCACGTTCAAAAGCAGCGACAAGTTTGAAGAGGCTCCCCTGGAGCGCCGGAGTTGTCAGTACCTCTACGCCGAAGGTAACGGCTTTGTTTTCATGGACAACGCTTCCTTTGAACAGCTCACCCTCAGTGGTGACGTAGTAGGTGAAAAGTCCCGCTACCTGAAAGAAGGGAGTGAACTCCAGATTGTTTTCTACGAGGACAAGCCAGTGAGCGTCGTCTTCCCCATTAAAATGGAGTTTGAAGTAGTCCACACAGAACCAGGCGTTAAGGGCGATACCGCCCAGGGCGGCAGCAAACCTGCAACCTTGGAAACGGGTGCCATTATCACCGTCCCGCTCTTTGTGAAGATTGGCGACATCCTTCGGGTGAACACAGACGAGAACACCTACGTGGAACGCGCAAACCGCTAACCCCACGGGGTAAAACCGGCCCCACGGGGCCGGTTTTTTTGTGTTTGCACAGGTGGCATCTGCCTGTATACTATAAGAGCTAGATTAACCGTTGTACTCCATGTTCAAGTTCCTCAAAGACTTTTTGTTCGAAGAGAATGAGATGCCCATCCTTGCCACCCCTGAGCAAGTTGGTGCTGTTAACGTCAAAACTGTCGATGAAGAAGGGATTGAAGGCGAAGAGCCGGCTGCTGGCAATGGAAAGACTGAAACGGCCGATACTTTTTGGCCCGCAGCTACATCCAAGAAAGTTCTCGATGTAATGGGACCAGCTACCGCTGAAGACACTGCAGAAAAACCCGTGTCCACAGGACTCCCCCTCATGCTAGACCTCAACCCCCTGGATGGGTCCCCCGCATCAGTCACTCCAGATTACAATGTGCTGAATATCTCACCTGAGCTTGAAGGTATTGCTGACGCAGCCCCGGTTTTGGAGAAGCCAGCAGAAATCATCAACTTCCCTATTGCTGAACCGGAAAAGCTAGAGGTAGCGGCTGAAATACCAGTTGCCACCCCTGTGGTAGAAAGCATTGTTGCCAAACCGGCCACTCCTGAGCCAGTACTCGCGCCTAAAGCAGAAGAAAAGCCAGCAACCCCAGAGTTCTCTGCCGATAGTATTGCCGACCTCCGCGCCAAGACAGAGGAAGAAATGCGTGAAGAAGAGGCAGCAATTGCCAAATTTGAAGCTGACCTAGCAGCTATTAAAGCTAAAATTGAAGCCCGCCGCGCTCACCTCACTGAGATTAAGCAGATCCTTCCCGAGATAGAAAAGACGGAAGCCGAGCGTCGCATGATTGAAGAGAACGCCGCCAAGCTGGAAGAGGGTAAGAAGCAAGTGGTAGACCGAATTCACACCTTGCGCAGCAAGTTAGATGGTGGCGCCGTTGTAGACGCTGCTCCGGTTAACCATTTTGAGAGTACAGACCACCAAATGGCCGCCTAAAAGTGCAGACAGACAGATTAAAAAAGATCCGCCCTGAGGCGGATCTTTTTTTGAGACGGAAGGGCTTAGTAGCCCATTCCTCCCATGTCTGGAGCAGCAGGAGCCGCAGGCTCTGGCTTAGTGGCAATGAGCACCTCGGTAGTGAGGATCATTGCTGCAGCGGACGCAGCGTTCTGCAAAGCGGAAGAGGTAACCTTGAACGGGTCAATGATACCCGCCTTCATCATGTCTACAAACTCGTTGGTTTGCGCGTTGTAACCCACGAAGGCAGACTTAGCCTTACCCTGCTGTTGGCTCAACTGCTCACCAATCTCACCAGCGTTCTCACCAGCGTTCTCAACAATCTGTTGGAACGGGGCGCGGAGTGCCTTTCCTACAATGGCTACGCCCACTTCTTCGTCGGAAGAGAGGTTCATGCCTTCAACTGCATCGCGCATTTCGCGGGAAGCGGTCATGAGTGCTACGCCACCACCAGGGAGAATGCCGCCATCCTGCTCATCAACCGCAGCGCGGGTAGCAGCAAGGGCGTCTTCAATACGGTACTTCTTCTCCTTCATCTCGGTCTCGGTAGCGGCGCCAACCTTGATCACACCAACACCACCGGACAGCTTGGCGATACGCTCCTTAAGCTTGTCCTTGTCATAGGATGACTCGGTCTTTTCAATCATCACCTTAATCTCGGCAATACGGCTTTCGACCGCCTTCTTGTCACCTTTGCCACCAACAATGGTGGTTTTGTCTTTGGTGGATGTCACCTTATCGGCACGACCAAGCATATCCACGGAGATATTCTCCAGGGTAAGGCCAACGTCTTCGGAAATGAGGGTGCCACCAGTAAGTGCGGCAATATCCTTAAGCATTTCCTTGCGTCGGTCACCAAAGCCAGGGGCTTTAATGGCCAAGGTGTTGAATGCGCCTTTGAGCTTGTTCAAAACAAGTACGGTAAGAGCTTCACCTTCAATGTCTTCCGCAATAATGACCAGGTTCTTCTTTCCGGCTTGGGCAAGCTGCTCAAGAAGGGGCAGGATTGCCTGGATGGAAGAGATTTTCTTGTCGGTAATAAGGATCTGCGCATCAGCGTAGGTTGCCTCCATGCGGTTAGTATCGGTCACAAAGTAAGCACTCAAGTAGCCGTTATCAAACTGCATACCCTGGACAACATCCTTGTCCAAACCAAGCTTCTGGTTCTCTTCAACGGTAATTGGGGCGTTGTAGCCAACTTCCTTGATGATGTCGGCAATCAGCTTCCCAATCTCAGGGTCACCCGCAGAGATAGTAGCCACGTGGGCAATATCATCCCCCTTCACCTCTTGGCGCATGGCGCGGAGGCGCTCTACGACAAATTCCGTAGCCTTTTCAATGCCACGCTTAAGCTCCATAGGGTTGGAACCAGCCGCAACGTTCTTAAAGCCCTCGTTAACCATGGCCTGCGCCAGTACAGTGGCAGTAGTTGTACCATCACCTGCTACGTCGTTGGTCTTGGAAGAAGCCTCACGGACGAGTTGTGCACCCATGTTTTCGTACTTGTCCTCAAGTTCAACTTCTTTGGCGATAGTCACACCATCGTTGGTAATGATTGGTGAGCCATAGCTTTTCTCAATCACCACATTGCGACCCTTAGGCCCAAGGGTCACCTTAACCGCATCGGCCAAGGCGTTGACGCCGGAGCGCAACTTGGCGCGGGCATCCTCAGAGTATGCAATTTGCTTTGCCATAATGTTGCAGTTAGTTATTCAAGGATTGCCAAAATGTCATCGGCAGAGAGGATCATAAGCTCTTCACCCTCAATCTTTACTTCTTCAGATGAAAAGCCATGCTTCTTGAAGAGAATGTGGGTACCCTTTTTGAGGCCGAGCTCTGCAAAGTCTACCTTGGTCCCCTTATCGAGGTTGTTTCCGTCACCAACGGCAATGATTTCACCGTGCTGTGGCTTTTCTTTGGCGGTATCGGGGATGAAAATTCCCGTAGCCGTCTTTTCTTCCTTTGGCGCTGGCTTTACCAGCACTCGGTCACCAATAGGCTTAAGCATAGGGATATACTTACTTTTAATCTGTAATCACTCTGCAGTGTAAAGTAAGCTTTCCATATTCGCAAGAGTTGTCCGGACTAATATTCATGAAAGGAGTGGGCCACCTTGGCCTCACCGTCTTTACCTGAGATAATTATAGTTATGAGTATCTCCTATGAATTACCGCGTCAGGCCGAAACGGAGTTGACTGATTTAGCGGAGAAATCGAAACTCCCTCGCATAGAGCACCGCCTTGAGGAAAATGAGAATCGGGAATCACCCATTGCAAGCTACATAGCGGACTTTGAGAGCTCCCCCGTGTTCATGCAAGCATTTAATGCACGAAAAAAGATACTGGAAGCAGAGCATCGTCGCCCCTTAGAGCGCGAAGTTATCCTTCCTTACTTCCGTGCTAGTGACCAATATATTTCAGCACTACATTCATACTGGAACGACGGCCACCAACTCCCTGCCACCGAAGAATTCCTCGCCACCTTGCACTCAGATGCAGTAGACCGACTCTATGACTATTGGGACTTCATCAGATCTTTGCCTCATAGTTATCAGTTGATTCGTATGCGGTACGAAGCCCTGGAGGCAG
>DATHWI010000073.1 GCA_035460805.1 Verrucomicrobiia bacterium
GGGTAATCGTTAGGCTGGCCATTGAATACCGGCTCGGCAGCGAGCGCAGTTGCAGGCCCCATAACCATCGCTAGAAGCGCGGGCAGGGCAACAAGTGCACGTAGTCGATTGGTGTTGGTCATAGAGAATTAGTTCTTCTTACTCCTAATCTGTTGGACTAGTGAATACCCGTTTGTACCATGATTCCCCAGATTTGTCAAGGGGTTTATTGGCTCCAGGAGGTTATTACCTAGCTTAGGGAGGTGGTGCAAAAAGACCTTCCGGTTAAGGAAGGTCTTTTTTGTCCATACTTCTTATGGAAGGTCTGGACGGCGAACCTTCACGGTAGCGGTTGCCGTATCACTGATTTCAGCGATATGGTCTGCTTTTGCAAAGGCACGGTTGGTAATGACTGTGTCACCAAATGGAGGACAGTCAGTAACCTTGAGGCGGAAGGTAAGCGTCTTACCCATACCTGGGGTCAGGTTGGTAAGCTTGATACCACCGTTCCAGAAAGCATCCTGTACAGCCTGGGACATAAACTCACCGTCAATCGTGAGGGAGTTAGCCTGGTAGGCAGTGTACTGTGGGAGAACGTCACGGACGATTGGGTTCGTCACAGTGGTATTACCAGTGTTCTGAACGTTAATCCGGAAGACGATCACATCACCTTCGTGGAAACTACTTACGGAATCCTGGTACTGGCCAGTGGCCGGGTTAAGGACATCCTTTGTAATCACAAGGCCGCGAACGCAGCTGACAAGAACAGTAGCAATGTCTTCAGCCTTTACCTGGCCGCCGTAGATAACCTGAGCCTTGTTAACCAAGGTCATGTTACTTGAGCAGTTTTCGGTAACTTTGGCACGGAAGACGATTGTCTGGTAGTTGTCGCTACCATTCACTACTTCGCTGAATACATGGCCGCCCTTTACGATAGCATCACCAGAGATGGAGACACCGTTCGGGTTAGCGCGGTTGTACAACATGACGTTGCCGTCAAAGGTAACGCCCGCAGGAAGGATATCCTTAAGGGTCACGTTCTTGGCAGTAGTGTTGCCTGTATTCACCATTGTCAAACTGTAAGCAAGTGCGTCGCCAGGGCCAGCAGGAGCTGTCTGGGCATCGTACCACTTAGAGTCTAGGGTAAGGTTCTTCACTTCCTTTTTAACAGAGAAGCTAATAACCTCGTCTACTGAACGGGTAACCTTGATGATTACGCAGTTCGTATCCTTGCTAACACCGTCAAACTTAGCCGTAGCGCAGTTCTGGATGGTAGTAATACCCACTGGGAATGCATCTTTGTTCGCAAGGCGAGCCTGGAACTGAAGATACAGAGCCGCATCTGGCCGGGCTGCCATGTCCGGGAAGGACCATGTCAGGGTCTGACCATTCTTTTGGATCTGAGCATCCGGATAATCCGTATACTTGTCCTCGTTGTTAACCTTTGTCTTCACGATGGAAGAGTTAGGTACGTACGTCAGATGGCTATCCAGGGTATCTACGATCTTAGGATTTACCCCAGTCGCATTCCCGGTGTTCTCCATGAAAATCTTGAAGTTCACCACGTCGTTTGGTTGAGCGTTGTCTACAGACTCGCTGTAGGCAGCACCACCATCAAGCTGCACCCGCTTGTTTGTGTTGATGGCAGGGTTACCGCCTTCAACCTTTACCTGAATCAGTACGGCCTGTGCATAGGTCCAGCATCCGCGCTGGTCTCCTAGGTTGACGCCACCCCGGACGACATCGTCTGGGTTAACGCCAGCTGGCCAGTTAACCTGCTGCATCTGACCGCCTACATTCCGGTAAAGCTTTGCCGTACCTGGGATGTACCCGATCTTAGATGCAGTACCTACCGAGATGGTAGATGTACCAGTCACACTGTCAGCGTTGTCGGCCGAAACCGTAGCGCTTGGAGTGTGGCTTGTTGCCACAGCGGTTGGCAGAGTAACCTTCACGCGCACATTGTGAGCGGTGGTATCTGGAACCGTGTTGTGGTCCCATACCATGAGGTTAACGGTGTCACCAATCTGGGCAGTAGTAGAACGACTCCAGTTTTCGCCGCTTTTAGCGACTTGAAGGGTGTCGTAGTCCTCTGGGAGGTTATTGAAAACCGGTCCCGAAGCTGTTGCCGTGACAGCACCAGCTACTGCAAATCCCGCCACAGCGAGCGTGCCAAGTAGTCGGCGTGCCAATCCTTTGAAGGGATTTTTCATGAGTTTGCGTATAGTCATACGCGTCCTCTCTTATGTGGTTAGGTGTTGTGAATTAGCTCTGCATTCAACCGCTTTAAAAAAGGATTGAATAAACTGGTTTACCACAGGTTGGGGGTTCTGTCAATAGTTTTTTGCTTTTCAGAGCGGAAAAATGGGCAAAATGGGAGTTTTCTAATAAAAAAAGACCCTCCCGGTGTGGGAGGGTCAAGATTCAGGTCACGCAGACAATTGTGTGCGTGAAGCGTAGGCAACGAGCTGGATGGTTTGGCCGCGGTATGCGACCGTACCGACCTTCTTCCCGTAGTCCCGACTTCCGTCTGGGCGCCGCGGGTAGTTCTCGTCGTTATTTGGAGGGGTACCTATTGTACCTCCTCCACCGCCGCCACCCGGAGGTGGAGGGGGCAGGTCAGGCCTTTCGCCTGGAGGACACCAGAGCCAGCTGGCGCCGCCTTTTACATCTCGGAAGAAGTAGAAGGGAGCCTGCGGGGCAAGGGTATACACCGTGCTGGGACCCATCAGGATGCCGTGGCCGCCACCATTCGAGATGTTGACGTTCGTGACATTGATGACTTGAGCCTGGGCCTGTCGCTGCTGAGGAGTAACGCCCTCTTCGCAGTAAATCGGTCGATCTACCGTTGAGGATGAATGCTCCCTGAGCACTACTGGCGACTCGTAGGTCACCCTTTCCGTCCAGACGAAGCCCTCGGTGGGGTTATCGCAACGGAAGGTGGAGTTGATGTCCCAAGCCTCGACGACCCGGCGCTTCACCTTGCCGTTAGGCATGAAGGTCAGCCAGACGTAGCGGCCGATGCGCCTGCCGATCAGGATCTCTTTGAAGGAGACCGTCCCGACAGACCATTCGTTGTGGCCACCTGACATGGCATGAACCATGCGTAAGACGAAATCGCGGGGCAAGCCCTTGATAATCTCGCCGTCGGCATACCGCTTACTGAGGTCTCCCCCATATTTGCGGGTGTTCAAGCGGCCGGTGTGGTCGGCAAGCGTGCTGACGCTGTTGCGCAGCTCTCGCTCTTTGGCCTCCACCTGCTGCCAGGTCCATCCCCAGCCTTCAGCGCAGAATTCGACTCCTTCCTGAACGGCGATGCCGTTGACGGTGGTTTGTCGGGAGGTGATCGTCGAGTCAACGTTTGTGCGCTTCTTCGACTTAACCTCGATATCTTCGCCTCCCTGTTGAACATTCGAGATGCCCACAGCCGGGAGGAGGGCTAGGGCAAGCAATGCGGTTCGTTTCATTTTTCGCTCTCCACGTACATACGGCGGCCGAGGATTTCGCCCGTCTTGCGGTTCCTGATCGTGAAGACCAGAGCATCGCGGTTGGAAACGTTCTTCAGCTTGTATCTCTTGAACTCACCAGGCTTCAGAAGCCGGGGCTCAATTTTCTCAATATCAGGGCTTTCGAGGAGAACCTCTAGTTCCTGATCTTTGGAGATGTTTTTCACCGTGAACGTCTTTTCGACGGGGTCGATGGGGCATTCGAAGAGGCTGGGAGGAGGGGTGTTGCCACCCGGTCCAGGACCACGCCTCTTGTTCTCCTCCTCTACCCGACGCGCCTCTTCTTCAGCGGCACGTTGGTCGGCAAGTCGCTTCATGTACTCCAGGTCGTCCATCTCGTCGACCCATGAAACCCGCCTTGTGAGGGGGTATTCTTGAGCACGTCGAGCAAGGAACTGGGACACCGCAGCGGACGTGGGTGCACCGCGGTAAGCCAGGAGTACCAGCTTGCCAACGATTCCCCTATCCTCTTTGATGTCCTTTCCGGGAAGCGGAATTCGCAGGAAGAGCAGGTCGATGTGTGGTCGACCGCGCCCTACAACGAGTCCGTCGAGACCGAACTGGATGTGGTATCCACCTGCGGCAAGCTCCTCGAGAGGAACATTCGCCGACCAGTGATTATCACCTTCCCATTCAGCCCAACGCGGCTCCCCCAACCCAACGCGGTAAACCGCCTTGTACTTGGGCTTGCCCGTTTTCTTATCGATCGCGCGAGGCGCGTTGACGACAAGGTCGAACTCCAGGTTCCCACCAACCACCCGCGGGATGAGTTCATCCCGGCCATCCATCATGAGTGGCATTTGGATGGTACTGTCGGGCAACCGCATATTGCCGATCAAGGACGCGTTAGCGTCTTGAAGCTCTTGCGTTTGACCAACTCCGGCGGGGACGCCAGTGAGGCTGACCTGTGCGAGGACGCTGGACGAAGCCAGCGTCAATAGGACGAAAATGAATAGAATCTTTCTCAATTCTCTCTCCTTTGACCCTACTACGGGTCTGTCGTAGACCTAGGGGTCAAAAGTGGCGAAATGTTAACGTGCGAACGTTGGTTGGCGTGTAAACGCCTTTTCTTATTACCGAATATCCAGGAATAAGAAAAGGCGCTCATCAACATCAGTCCAGCCAGGAAAAGGGCGCGATCACAGAAACAAACGGAGAAAATGGCATGGAGCCTGATAGACCGCTTGGTTGAGTACTGCGAAACGATCATCCACGGTTCCCAGCCGGGCTCATAGTGACGAGCGCCAAAGCTGTGTGGTATCCGCCTCTCGAGAGGTGCGCTCTCAATTGGATACCGGCACCTTAACACACCTGGCGAAACCTGTCAATAGGTTTTTGGCTTTCAGAGCTAGATTTTGAGAACCTCTTGGCCAGAGGCAGTATCCTTCACATGGTAACCAAGGTCTGCCATCTGATTACGGAGTGCGTCAGAGCGGTCCCAGTCTTGATCGGCGCGGGCTTTTTCGCGTTCTTCAAGGAGGCGGGAGACTTCCTCAGGAATCCCCTGGTTCTCCTGCTTCCCTAAGTCCAGGGAGAGAATAGTACCGGCGTCTTCAAGGAATGCACGCTTTTCTCTCGGTGTAAGGTCTGCGTTGAGCACCTCCCACACGACGGCGAGGACCACTGACATATTCATATCATCGGCCAATGCTGCATTCAGCCGCTCCTGGTATGAATTAAGTACCTCAGTCCACTCCCCTTCTGCAACGGCTTGGTAGTGTTGGCGGAGACGGCGAAGCTGTGCGGCGGCACTATTTACCCCTTCCCAGGTAAAGTTGAGCCTGGCGCGGTAGTTGGCACTATAGGTAAAAAGCCTGAACGCCAAAGGGTCTATCCCCCGTTCTTCCAGGTCAGCCCGCGTGTATACGTTACCTAAGGACTTGCTCATTTTCCCACCGTCGATAAGGAGGAACTCGCTATGGAGCCACATGCGCGCCAAAGGCTTTCCGGTTACAGACTCGCTTTGAGCCATCTCGTTTGGGTGATGGACAAAGATATGGTCTGCCCCGCCGCAGTGGATATCAATTTCGTCCCCGAGCGTGCTGCGGATAATGGCGGAGCACTCTATGTGCCAACCTGGAAAACCAACTCCCCAAGGACTTTGCCATTCCATATGCCGCTTACCGGCTTCACCTGAGAACTTCCATAAGGCAAAGTCTGTTTTGTTCCGCTTCTCCCCTACCGCTACCCGGATCCCCTCCTGTAGGCCGGCGACATCCAAGCGGGCAAGCTTGCCGTAGTCAGGCACTTTGCTGCTGTCGAAATAAACACCGTCACTAGTCCTGTAGGTAAAACCCCTGCTTTCCAACTCTTGGATAAACTGGATTTGCTCCTGGATGGTATCCGTAGCACGCACCATGATTTCCGGTGTCTCCAACTGGAACGCTGCCAAATCATCGAGAAAAGCTTCCTCGTATTTCTTGGCGATATCCCAGGCAGTTACACCTTCACGGCGTGCCCCAACCTCCATTTTGTCCTCACCTTCGTCTGCGTCATCGGTCAGGTGGCCAACATCGGTAATATTCATGACACGCTTTGGGGCATATCCAAAGCGGCGAAGGCTCTTCACCAAGACATCCTCAAAGATAAAAGTGCGGATGTTCCCAATATGTGGGAAGTTATACACCGTTGGCCCACAGGTATAAACCAAGACCTCCGGCGCATGAAGCGGCCGGAGTTCTTCCAGGGAGCGGGAAAGGGTATTAGTTAGCTTAAAGGAGTCCTTCGTCATCAAGGTCAGTCAGGATATTGAGCGGTCGCTTGATTAGCTCTTCTGAAACAGCCGGCTTTGCCTTGATGGGCGCATCAATGTCATCTGCGTCATCTTCATCCTCCGCCGCCACATCAACAGGGGCCACCACCTTGTCTATTTCCTTTGCAATTTCCTCTTCCTCTACCAATTCCTCATGTACAGCAGCCTCTTCTTCGGCGAGAGGAAGGCTTTCTTCAGTTTCCAGGTCTTCTCGATCCTGCAATTCGAGCGTGTCTAGGTCTTCAGTTTCGTGAATCGCCATACGGTACCGTGTTACGCCCCTCAAGGGCACGGGCTAATGTAGTTGGATCTGCATACTCGATGTCACTTCCCATAGGAAGCCCCCGAGCAATTCGACTAAGTTTCAGCGTACCGCCGGAAACAAACGACTGCAACTCCTTAGCAATGTAGCTTGCAGTGGCCTCACCCTCCAGAGAAAGGTTAGTAGCCATGATGATTTCCGTTTGTTCCCCAGCATTGGCGCGCGTTTCAATTCTATGCACCAGTAAGCTAATGCGCAACTGGTCCGGACCGATTCCGTCCATTGGCGAGAGAACCCCTCCGAGAACATGGTACAAACCATGGTAACTTCCCGCCTTCTCCAAGGCGATAACATCGAGCGATCCCTCCACTACGCAAATCTGCCCAGTCTCCCTTCCCGTTTCGCTGCAGACCGCACAAAGCGGGTCCGTACTAATGTGACCACACTGCTCACAAGGACGAAGGCCTTGCTGGATGCCTTCCATGGCCGTAATGAACCGCCCGATATCAAAAGAAGACTTTTGGAGGAGGTGGAACGTTAAACGAGCCGCCATCTTTGGCCCGACTCCTGGGAGCCGGCTAAAGGTGTCGATCATGGTCTGGACGGGCTCAGGCAGTTTCGCTGGCATCGACTACTTCTTCTGGGGATTCTACTGGTTTAGCAGCCATTTCGAGCGCCTGCTCCTTAAACGGCATTTCTGTACCTTCTGCTTCTAGTTCGGCAATCTTGGTAGGCACTTGGTCCCGCTTCCAGATAGCAAAAGTACACTTAGGATACCCGCTGCAGCCAAAAAATACACCTCGCTTGGCCTTACGCTCCAGAAGCGGCTTGCCACAAATAGGACACATGAGACCGGTTGGCTTAATGACGGAGAGTGGCATGGTGGTTTTGCACTCTGGATATTTAGGACAGGCTAGGAACGGTCCAAAACGCCCGCGCTTTTCTACCATCATGGCGCCACAGGTTGGACATGGGGTGTCTGTTTCTTTTTCCATGTTCACCCGCTCAATGCTTTCCGTCTTTTCTTCTACCTGCTTGTGGAATGGGCCCCAGAATTCAGAAAGAAGCTCTGTATAGCCGCGCTTTCCTTCAGCTACCTGGTCAAGGCTCTCCTCCATAGTGGCTGTGAAGGTAAGGTCTACGATGTTAGGAAAATGCTCCTTAAGGAGATCTGTGACTACTTTACCCACATCTTCAGGGATAAGGCGGCGCTGCTCTACGCGGACATAGTTGCGCTCAACCAATGTCGCAATGGTAGGTGCGTAGGTGGACGGGCGGCCAATTCCTTGCTCTTCAAGGGCTTTGATAAGGGTGGCCTCACTGAACCGGGCTGGCGGCTCTGTGAAGTGCTGCTCGGTACTGAGGTTCTTAAGAGTAAGGACCTCCCCTTCTTTCAGGTCAGGCAGTAGCGCGTCCTCCTTCTCTTCGTCAGATGCTGCAAGGAAACCTGGGAATACGACACGCTGGCCGGTGGCACGGAAGACGGCAGGACCCGCCGTAATCATGGCGGCGGCCTGCTCCAAGACAGCCGGGGTCATTTGTGAGGCAAGGGTGCGACGGCGAATAAGGTCGTAGACCTTTTGCATGCCAACATCACCACTCACGTCACCCCCCTTCTTTGAGAGGTCCGTAGGACGGATGGCTTCGTGGGCCTCTTGTGCCCGTTTCTTGGAACTGTAGGTATTTGGCGTGCCTGGCAGGTAATCTGCACCATGATGACGCTCAATATGACTACGAATAGCGGTAAGCGCTTCCGTTGAGAGCTCGACGGAGTCAGTACGCATGTAGGTGATGAAACCACCCTCGTACAGTCTTTGCGCCGTACGCATGGCATTCTTGGCAGACATGCCAAGCTTGTTTACGGCATCCTGTTGGAAGGTAGAGGTAGTATAAGGGGCCGAAGGCTTGCGGCGCACTTCTTTGCTCTCCAAACCAGTTACGGTAAAGACAGCGTCCCGCACCGCTTCCGCCATACGGTCAGCCGTTTCCTGGTTAGTAATGGTGAGCTGATCAATTTTATTACCCTCAAAAAGGGCAATGCTGGCCGTAAACGGCTCATTGCCATCTTTTTTGAGAAGTTCCGCCTTCATGCTCCAGTATTCAACGGGGTTGAAAGCCTCCCGTTCACGCTCCCTATCTACAACGAGGCGCAACGCAGCGGACTGGACGCGCCCAGCGGAAAGGCCCTTATAAACCTTGCGCCAGAGGACTGGCGAAAGCGTGTAGCCAACCAGGCGGTCCAAGACACGGCGGGTCTGTTGGGCGTCTACCAAGAGGTTGTCGATGTCCCGCGGCTCTTCAATAGCCTTAAGGATAGCGGTCTTGGTAATTTCATCAAAGGTAATGCGACGCACTATAATAGCCTTTTGGTCCTCAAGGCCAAGGGCGGCCTGAATATGCCAGGCAATTGCCTCTCCTTCGCGGTCCAAGTCCGTTGCAAGATACACACATTTCTTGCCCTTTACGGCATTTTTGAGGCTGGTAACGGTCTTTTTTGCTTTTGTTGGAATGATGTACTGAGGCGCAAAGGCACTATCAACATCTACCCCCAGCTTTGAACTGGGAAGGTCCCGGATGTGTCCCATACTTGCTACAACCTGGAAATTTGGTCCCAGATATTTAGCGATGGTACCCGCCTTGGCGGGTGACTCTACGATTACAAGGTTGTCTGCCATTGAG
The DNA here is from genome assembly GCA_035460805.1 of Verrucomicrobiia bacterium. Classification (NCBI taxonomy): domain Bacteria; kingdom Pseudomonadati; phylum Verrucomicrobiota; class Verrucomicrobiia; species Verrucomicrobiia bacterium. Next base: position 9,179 of record DATHWI010000073.1, read on the forward strand.
ATTGTCGGTAGGTAATGTATCCGTCTAGTTCGAGAACAGACAGGAGGGCTTGTACTGTTGCTATATTGAAGCCCGTATCTTGCGCTAATGCGTCTACAGAAGTAAGGCCATGTGAGATTGAAGCATACAAGGTTGCTGGCGACCCTGTCAACGCCGGCTGCAAAGGCTCTTTTGCCAGGAGTGGCAATTGCATTTGATAAAGGGAAAGGATGTCTTCCGGGCAACTTACGGGACGCGCACCATCTTTTAACAGGCGAAGCGTACCGTTACTTTGCCCCCGCGTTATGTCTGCAGGAACCACGCATACCTCTTTCCCCATCTCCAGCGCTGCACGGGCTGTGGAAAAGGTTCCTGAAGGATCTGCAGCTTCTATTATAAGGAGAACTGGGGAAAGTGCCGCAATAATACGGTTTCTCCTGGGAAAGTGAAACTTAAAGCCAGGCGTTCCAGGAGGGTATTCCGATAAGACAATCCCTCCGCTTCTCACCAACTTGTCCGCAAGGGAGGTATGCGAAGCGGGGTATAACTGGTCCAGACTAGAACCTATGACCGCAATGCCCGTGCCCCCATGGTCTAGGGCGCAACGGTGGGCTGCAGCGTCTACGCCATACGCCAAACCTGAAACCACCACTAAGCCCGCCTGAACGAGGGGCGGCACCAGCGCTTGAAGTACCGCGCTTCCATACGTACTCATTTTCCGACTACCCACAATGCTAATGAGCGGGCGGGAGAGTGCGTCTAGGCTTCCATTGTAATAGAGCGATTCCGGTATTGGCCGCGCCTCTTTAAGGGAAGGTGGAAAATGAGCAGAATCCTGGGTGAGCGTATGCATAAGAGGAATGTAATTCCCCCAGCATGAGCTGCCTAGCGATGTCTAAACATCCGCACTTTGGAACAACTGGATTCCCAGCTGGTGGGCCTGCCGTCCAATTTCTTCCTGCAAAAGTTGGGAATAGAGCAGGAGACCAATAGCCTCCATGCTCCCATGCTGTTCGTTCCCCAATATGTTTCCCCCTCCCCTGATCTCTAGGTCCCGGAGGGCAATACTCCAACCACTTCCCAAGACGTCGGCTTCCTTAAGGGCAGAGAGGCGCTGTTTAGCAGCCACCGTCACAGCAATCTCCTCTTTGTTTTCGTAAATGTCATGCTCGATACCACCAGTAAAGAAAAGGGCGTACGCCTGCTTTTGGCGTCGGCCTACCCTTCCTCGCAGCTGATAGAGGTCAGAAAGGCCAAACCGCTCGCTATGCAGCACGATAAGGGTATTGGCATTTGGACAGTCCAGTCCATGTTCCACAATGCTGGAGGCTACTAATATGCTCAGTTTGCCATCGAGGAAAAGGCCCATGCGTTCCGATAAGTGGTTCTTATCCATCTGGCCATGCACGGTAGCCATGGCAACATCAGCAAATTCAGTATCTTTAAGGAGATGGCGGATCCTCTCCTCCACTGCCGCAAGGGTTTGCACCCGGTTGTGCACCACATACATTTGCCCACCGCGCTCCAACTCGGCCAACAAGGCCTGGCGGAAGGAATCATCAGAATAGCCTTCTACTTCCGTTTCAATGGCCATCCTCCCCTTTGGTGGCGTACGTAGAATGCTGAGGCCTCGGAGACCCGAGAGGCTCATGGAAAGGGTGCGTGGAATTGGCGTGGCGGAAAGGGAAAGTACATCCAAATGAGGCCGTAGTTTTTTAAGTGTTTCCTTTTGGGCTACGCCAAACTTTTGCTCTTCATCCACAATAAGGAGACCCAGGTCTTTAAAGGCAATATTCTTGCCAAGTAGGCGGTGTGTACCAACTACCAAGTCCACCCCGCCTTCCTTCAAGCGTTCCGCAAGGCTTGCGTCACGCCCTAGGCTTAAGCGGCTCATTTTTCCTATGCGTACAGGCATATACGCAAAACGCTCCTCCAGCAGGCGATGATGCTGCTCCACCAAGATGGTAGTAGGAGCCACGAACGCCACTTGCTTACCTGCCGCCAGTACTTCTGCGGCGGCGCGGAGGGCCACCTCGGTTTTGCCAAAGCCCACATCGCCACAGAGGAGACGGTCCATAGGATGTTTCCCATGTTCTAGGTCATGGAGGATTTCACCTAGCGACCTCTGCTGGTCTTCCGTCAGCTCAAAACCTGCGCTTTCAGCTAGGACGTCGAGCCACTCCTGTGCCCGCGGATAAGCGGCGCGGTCTGCCAATTGTCGGCCCGCATATATTTTAAGCAAACCGCGAGCCACACCAATGAGGTCTTTTTTAACACGCTCCTTGGTAGCCAACCAACTTTTGGAGTACAGCCGGGTCAGGCGCGGGTGACGCCTTCCTATATATGGCATCAGGCCATCCATACGCTCAAACGGGACAAGGAGCCGGTCGTTCCCCGCATACTCCAAGGCAACAAACTGGCGCTCGTCACCATCGAGGGTAGTTTCTGTCACCAGTCCCATGAAGATACCTACGCCATGCACGGGGTGCACCACATACTCACCAGGATGGACTGTGCCGTAGTCGGTAGCCAGATGGTTTGCCAGAAGGTCCGGCAGGTCATCTGCCCCTTCCCAACCTTCACCTGCCTGCTTCTCCAGCTTTTCCAACTCCTCACCGAAGAAGTGGAGGCGGTACGGTACGGTGGAAGTAATTGGCCAGCAGGTAATGAGGTCGCCCTGCACAACAAAGTCTCCCGGAACGTGGATGTTCTGGGCTTCTGTGTAGCCATTTCCCCTAAGGAACTGGACGAGTTCCGTGTACGAAATCATGCAGACTTGTTATACCATAGCCCTGGTAAATAGCCTATGTATGATCTTTTCATACTATTTAATCACATCGATCAAAAATGTATTTTTCGCCTTGACACCCCCAAATGAAATGGGGTATAAGGGATGTAGTTCGAAACCTACAAAAGACTTGGATATCTATCTACGAGGCCAACGATCTTTGCCCCTCCTTTGGATCGGGTCCCGCAAGGGACCGGCTAGTAGATAGATATCTGGGTCTTTTTTCTATTAAAAAAGTTCCCGGCAATACCGGGAACCGTGGAAGCAATCCTACCTGCGACGCAGTGCGGGTGGGAGCTCGCTCACAAGGACGCGAGGGACACCCTCACGGTAAAGGATCTGCTTGACCTCCTCGACCATGTACATGCCCATAGCGATATGGAACGGCTTACAGCGCTGATGCTGCTGATACGAGCCACCTTGCTGCAAGACTTGAAGTATCTCCCCATCCAGAACTCCCGCTTGCATTCCTGGGGCTGTATCGGGGGTAATGGCAAGCGCCTGGATGTCTGCCAGATAGATTACAAACTGGCGGAACGGTCTTCCAGGCGTTTCGGTGTAAGAAGAGGAGAGGCCGGCCAACCTAATGCCAGTCGCATGAAGGAGCTTCTGCCATGTTTTTGGCATCTCTTCAGCTTCCTCAGGGGCTACCTCCTGCTGGTAATGGAGGTACTGACGCTCCATTTCTCCAGTCCTATTCTTCGCATCGCGGTAGATAAGCTGACCGCCCGCTAGAAAGTAACAGTTCGCCATCACCTTTGGCACCTGCAGGGTAAACACCGGGCTTACCTCTTCTGAATATTCAACAGTTTTTTTAAGATTCGACTCCATACCAGCACGATATCAAAAAACCACCCTATTACTAGAGTGGTTTTTTCTTTGTAGGAGCCTTTTACAGCTCTACGTCGATACCCATGGAGCGGGCGGTGCCAGCAATTACCTTAACTGCTTGGTCCTTCTCACGAGCGGAGAGGTCAGGCATTTTGCGGTCAGCAATCTTTTCGAGCTGAACGCGGGTAAGCTTTCCAACCTTCTGCTTCTTAGCGTTCTGAGAACCCTTGGCAAGGCCAAGCTCTTCACGAATAAGAACGGATGCTGGTGGCTGCTTGAGGATGAAATCGAAGGTACGGTCTTCGTACACAGTGATTTCGCACGGGATGATGGTGTTACCCATCTGACGGGTGGCATCGTTGAACTTTGTGACAAAGTCCATAATGTTCAGACCCTGCGGACCAAGAGCAGTACCCACTGGAGGAGCAGGAGTTGCCTTTCCGGCAGGACACTGAAGCTTGATGATCGTCTTGATCGGCTTAGTACTTTTAGCCATATGGTTACATTCTCTTGAGTTGCAGGTAATCCAGGGTAACCGGAGTTTCACGTCCGAACATGGATACAAGAACTTTTACTTTACCTTTGTCTATATCTACTTCATCTACCTTGGCTTCAAAGCCCTTAAGGGCGCCGTCGGTGATTTGTACCAGGTCACCAAGTTGGAACTCGATGTGGTACTTAGGCTCGTCCTGACCCATACGCTTCTTGATGGAATCAACTTCCTGAGGCGACATAGGGGTAGGGCGGACGCCGAAACCAATGAAACCAGTAACGTTCGGGGTGTTACGCACGACGTACCAAGAGTCGTCGGTGACTACCATGTCTACCATTACGTAGCCAGGGAAGATTTTCTTATCGATGACCTTGCGCTTACCGTTCTTGATTTCAATCTGCTTCTCGGTTGGCACCATGACGTCGAAAACCTTGTCGGCCATGTTCAGCGATTCAATACGCTGACGGAGGCTTTGAGCCACCTGATCTTCGTATCCAGCGTACGTGTGGATAACGTACCAGTTACGCTCACCGGACTGTTTACCGCTGGAGCGTCCAAACTGAGGATTACTCTGCTGCTCTTCCATGGTGCTTATTTGATGATGAGACCAAGAAACTTGATAAATGCGAAGTCAAATGCACCAACGAGTACGGTGGCAAGCCCTACGCCGACAACCACTGCGAAAAAGTTCTTGAGAACAACAGGGACTGTAGGCCAGCTCACTTTGCGGAGCTCGGAGATGACACCCTCGAAGTATGAGATAAGCTTCATGGATGATTACTTGGCAGCCACCTTCTTAGGTGCGACAGCCTTCTTCACTGGGGCTTTCTCAATTGGTGCAGCAGCATCTTGTGCTACGGCAGCCTTAGGGGCTTCTTTCTTAGCGCCACCGATCGCGTTGATGCGAACTGTGGTAACCATTTGACGGTGACCCAAGGTGCGGCGCTGACGCTTTTTGGATTTGTATGTGAAGACACGGATTTTCTTTCCCTTGCCCTGCTCAACAACCTCAGCAGTAACAGACTGGGCGGCAATGAGTGGGTTTCCAATCTTCATTGTGCCATCTTCTACTACAGCAAGAACTTGGTCAAAGGTAACCGTGTTCCCGACTTCGGCGTCAAGTTTTTCGATTTTTACCAGTTGGCCAACAGTAACTTTGTACTGCTTACCGCCGGTTTTAATAATCGCGCTCGTCATGCGATACTTCTCGTTGCTTGTGGTGCGTCCCCTCTAAATTAAAAAAGGGACCGCATAGGTTTCTCGAAGTATAGTACCAGGTTAGCGTTCGAAGGTCAACCGTTTATACCGAACCACAACTGATTGCGCCACGCCGAGCAGCATTGCATTGGTAAGCAGCGTGGTCCCGCCGTAACTTAGGAAGGGCAACGGGATACCCGTTACCGGCATTATCCCCATATTCATCCCGATATTTACGAGCACCTCAAAGATGAGTTTGCAGGCCAAGCCAATGCAAATAAGCATGCCAAATTCATCCCGAGCTATGTGCGCTGCGTTCAAAACTCTCAAGATTAAGAAGGCATACATGAGAATAATGGCGTAGGAACCCAAGAGCCCCCATGCCTCGGCAATGCCGGCAAAAATAAAGTCGGCGTGGGCAACAGGCAAAAAGTTAAGCTGGGATTGGCTGCCATACCCCAAGCCTTTTCCAAGCACCCCACCTGAACCTACGGCAATCTTGGACTGAATCACATTGTACCCAGATTTGCCTGGGTCGCGCTTGGGATCCACAAAGCTGGCCAGGCGGTCCTTTTGGTAATCCTTGAGGATGGCGCCAAATGGTTTGACATTCATAAAGGAGAGCACAATAGCGATAGCCCCAAGGGACACGAAGGTCACCAACAGGATCTTGTGCAGTTTTTGCAATCGGCTGTAGAGCATGATGCCCAGTCCTGATACTACAATCACCATGGCCGTACCCAAGTCCGGTTGCATAAGCACCAAAATAGCCGGCACAAACAGGACGATGAGTGCCTGGAAGAAAACCCTGAAGGGAAAAGCCGGGATACGCCGGCTCAACAGGGCTGCCAAACCAATGATGAGCACGAATTTCATGAGCTCGCCTGGTTGCAGTTGGAAAATACCCAAGTCAATCCAGCGCTCCGCGCCAAAGCTGTTGAACCCGATAATTTCTACCGCCCCCAGGAGCGCAAGGCCCGCGATGAATATCCAAGGCGACCAGGCGCGTAGAGCCCGGTAATCGATGAAGGTCAGAAGGAGCATAAAGAAGATGCCGATCAAACTGAAGAGCCCCTGACGGAAGGCGGTCGTAGTCCCCGCCGTATCAGAGGTGAGGATATAGATAACCACCGTACTGATAGTCATCAGTACGACAGGCAGGACAAAGAGGAAGGGGTCGAGCGCTTTGAATCGGCTCCACATAGAGGCTAGGCCTTAGGTTGCAATCCCACCAGAAGGGTTTCACCTTCTAGCTCGATCTCTGTTTCCGGCAGTGACTCCCAGGTTTGGTCATTCACCACCAGGTACGCGTCTTGCACAATGCCAGGCTGGGCGGTGAGCAACTCTTCCACGACTGAACGGTGCTGAGGGGCAACCAGGAGCTGCATCCACTGGCCTGGCTGGCAACCGAGTTGCTTGCGCAGGTTCTGCACAACTCGCTGGAATTCACGCGCCCGGCCCGCCAACGCAAGTTGCTCAGTGATTTCCAGGTCAAGGGAAACGGCAATCCCCTGCTCTTCGCGGCTCATTGCCAGGTTTTCGGTTGGCGCGCCTTGGCGGACGGAGAGCACATTCAGTTCGTCCATGAGCAATTCAACCAATTCGTCACTGAACGGGACGGCGGCTGAAACCACGGCCTCCGCCAAAGGTTGGCGTACTTTGATCTTATGTTGGGACCGGACGGAAAGACCAAGCTCGACCGCCAAGCGGAGACGGGCCATTTCTTTCTCAAGTTCAGAGTTCGCACCAAATGGCTGCTCTGGCCACTTGGCGAGATGGATGGAAACAGGGTCACTTTCATGACGGAGCTCGTTAAACAAATGCTCGGTCAGGAACGGAGTCATAGGCGCCAGCATAGCTATGGCATGCATGGCGGTATCGTAGAGGATGGTGAAGAAAAGGTTGTCCGTGCGCTTGCGGGAAAGACGGAGATACCAGGTAGAGAGGTCATTCACAAAGGCGGCAATGGTCCGGCCAGCCCGCAGGTAGTCAAAGGCATCCAAGTACGCCGTCACTTCCGTAACGGTCTGAGCTTGGCGGCTAAGAATCCACTTGTCTACGTTTTTCTTGGCATTTTTGCGGGCCGCCATGCGCTCATCGGCATACGGGACGCTGAACCCGTTCAACTCTGCACCCGTCTTATAGAAGCTCACGATATTCATGAGCAACATGTGGGTGTTCCGGTACGCAGTCTGCAAATCTTTAGTGCTGAACGACTTGGTCTCACCAGGCGCGTTGAGGGTGAAGAGGTACCAACGCAAAGCATCGGCACCGTATTCGTTGAAAATATCTTCCGGCTTGATGATGTTCCCAATGGACTTGGACATCTTCTTCCCCTGCTCATCCACCAGGTGCCCAAAGCAGACTACCCGTTTGTAGGCTGACATGCCTTGGGTCAATGTGCCCAGGGCCAACATACTGTAGAACCATCCGCGGGTCTGATCCACACCTTCCGCGATGTAATCCGCAGGGAAAAGGCCTTGCTCTTTCCGGCCAGACGCATACGGCATGCTACCCGAGTCAATCCAGACGTCTAAGACATATGGCTCACGTACATATTCTTCCCCGTCTTTTACCAAGACCACGTCGTCTATGAATGGACGGTGCGGGTCAAAGTCGGGTGGAACCTGGCTTGGGTCTTTAGCTAACGCACGCAGCTCTTCAAACGAACCGACGCAGAGCATTGCCCCACTTGGCGCAACCCAAACAGGAAGCGGGGTTCCCCAAAAACGCTCACGCGAGATTGCCCAATCACGGGCTTCACGGATGAAGTCGCCAAAGCGACCCTCTTTCACGTGGTCAGGAATCCAGGTGACATCATTGTTACTATCCATGAGCTCTTGGCGGAGTTTGGACATGCCAATGTACCACGAGTCTTTGGCGTAGTAGATAAGCGGGGTTTTACAGCGCCAACAATGTGGATAACTATGCGTAATGGTCTCTTTTTTGTAGAGACGGGACTTAGCCGTGAGGTCACGGAGGATAGGGACAAGGGCATCCCGAACAAACATGCCGGTGAATTCCGGTACCAGCTCATTAAAGTGACCACTCAGGTCTACCGTATGCACACGGGCAAGCCCCTCGGCCTTGCCTAGGTTAAAGTCGTCTTCACCATACATAACCGCAGTGTGCACAATGCCTGAGCCATCCTCTGTAGTAACAAAGCCAGCTGGAACAACCAGGTACTTTTTACCCTCTACGTTTGCCAAAGGCTCTGCGTAAAGTGGCGCGTAGGTAAGGCCAACCAAATCAAGTCCTGTGTATTCAGCGGTAATTTCATAGTCACTGCTCAAAACAGACAGGCGTGACTTGGCCAAAATGAGCCGGGTCTCCCCTGCCTCACCATGCTGCAACACTTCCACATACTCGATTTCTGAACCAACCGCCAGTGCCACATTGCCAGGCAACGTCCATGGCGTAGTTGTCCAGGCAAGGAAGGAAACACCTGGCTTCTCCACTATTGGGAACGTTACGTACACAGATACGTCCTTAACGTCCTGGTAGCCTTGGGCAACTTCAGCGGCAGACAACCCTGTCCCACACCGTGGGCAGTATGGGAGCACCTTGTAGTCCTTGAACATGTGCCCCGCGTCCCAGACCTGCTTCATGACAGACCACACGCCCTCTATATAAGAAGGCTCGTAGGTGATGTAAGGGTTTTCCTGGTCAAGCCAGTAGCCGAAACGAGGCAGGAATTTATCCCAATCCTGCTTGAATTCCCATACGCTCTCACGGCAAATCTCATTAAACTTCTTAATGGAAGCTTTTTCGTCCCCTTCTACAAGGTTGAGGATTTCTTTCTTTCCCGTTAGGCCCAGGGCTTTTTCTACCTGTACTTCTACTGGCAATCCATGCGTATCCCAACCACTCTGACGTGGGACATAGCGGCCCCGCATGGTCATGTACCGTCCGGCTGCATCTTTAAAAGAGCCTGGGAGGGTATGGTGCAGCGCCGGCTTGGCGTTGGCCGTTGGCGGGCCATCGTACACCACAAAAGGTTCCGCCCCTTCATTCTGGGTAACGGATTTTTCGAAAACGTTTTCATCGCGCCAAAAAGAGAGGACTTGCTCTTCAATTTGCGGGAATAAGGGTTTCGAGTTGTCTAGGTTTTTAGTGAAGGACTCCATCGAGCGTTTGATTGACGAGTTTGTCCGCAAGCTTGTTCTGCTCTCGGCGGACGTGGGTAAATCGGTATGGCAGGCCTGTGGCGCGAAGCTTCTTAAGTACTTCCGCGTGCAACGCCTGCAGCGTAATTTCTTTTACCCGGTACTGCCCGAGGATCTGTCGGACAACCAACTCACTATCAAGGAAGAAATGAAGTTCTGTGACTGGAATTTCTAGCTCCGCGACCCTATCAAGCGCATCTATGACGCCTGTGTACTCCGCAACGTTATTTGTTGCATCCCCAATGTGGCGCCCGTGTTCTAGGTGAAAGTCTCCACTCTCAAGAACGACTCCTACTGCTGCAGGACCCGGGTTGCCACGCGCTCCACCATCGGTATGTATTGTAAGGATGCTCATACCCAACAGGTTACCGGAAATAGTCAGTTTGCTCAATTGAAAAAGCCTCGCCGGGATGGCGAGGCTTGAGTGCGATTTAGAACATCAGCGTTTGACGGGTTGGGGTGATGTGCACGTGCGCCGGAATGGTCCGGCCCTCGTAACACACATACCCATGAATCTTCACGCCGCGCCGGTTTTGGACATATTCCGGACTGGCAATGAGGAACTGCAGTTTCGTGAGATTGGCAGGGTCACTGGACTGGTACTCCTTGGTCTCATCGAGATACGGGAGTCCAAATGCTTTCTGCTGTGGTACCTCGCGCAAACTGAGGGCGACGCACCTTTTTGCACGGTCTACGGCATCTTTGCCGATAACCTGCAGGGTAGTGCACACATGTGGCCGGGTGCGGCTGCGGCCACAGAATTCCATGGGATGCTTACTGCGACGGTCCACCGGCGCATCCTTGAGAAAGATGTCCACGTCGGGACCGATGGCGAGTTGAAATCTACGGGAAGACGATAGTCTCTGCAAACAAAACCTCCATAACCAGCATACCCGCTTATAGCGAGTCTGAACCTGTTATGCAAGTCTTTTGATGGCCCGTAACTTGGCGCTGCGGCTCCGCGGGTTGCTCACCTGCTCCTCACGGCCAGCTACAAGTGGCTTTTTAGTAAGGATTTGGAACTCTTCGCCAGCACCTTTGAAGGCGTATTTTACAATGCGGTCCTCTAGGGAATGGAAGGTAATAATGGCGAGTATTCCACCTGGCGCCAGAAGACTAAGTGCATCAGGAATTGCCTCCCCTAGGTGCTCTAGCTCCTTATTCACGGCGATACGAAGAGCTTGGAATACGCGTGTTGCTGGGTGCGGGCGCTTATGCCGCTGGCTTGGATGGTAAAGCTCAGTCACAAATTCCGCCAGATCAGTGGTGCGCTTAAAAAGCTCTTTCCTCCGACGCTCAACTACTGCTTTGGCGATTTTGCGGCTCAACCGCTCTTCCCCGTACGTAAAGAAAATCTCAGCCAACTTATGCTCAGGCCAACTATTAAGAATGCTGGCTGCCGTGGCTTGCTCATCCTGGTCCATGCGCATGTCTAATGGACCATCGTGCTGAAAAGAAAACCCACGCTCAGGTGTATCAATCTGATAACTGGAAACGCCAATATCCATAAGGATGCCATCCACTGCAGGTGCAATGTTCTTGGTGCGCAAAAATGACAACTCACTATAGTTCCCCTGGAAGTACTGTACGCGCTCCCCTAGCCGCTCTTCTGCAAACTCAAGTGCATAGGGGTCGCGGTCAATCCCGATCAACCGTATTTCTTTTTTTGCTTCCGCTGCGCACTCAAGCATGGCCTCACTATGGCCACCCATCCCAAGTGTGGCATCAACAAAAATCCCCCCTCGTTCGGGCTGGAGGATTTCCAATGTTTCAGTAAGTAAAACAGGCTTGTGCCGGTCAGCAGGTTGCATACCGCGATACTCTAGCAGAAAGCACTACTTAAGGACACCGTTTTCATCAAAGACACCGGTAGTCTCGCTCAGGTACGGGATCCCTGCACGTACCGTATGGATGAGGCGGACACGCGTCTCACCGGAATAACCCGTAACATCCACCGTGGTGTACCCCTTCCCCATCACGGTCTGTCCGCTGGTTGAGGAGAGGTTGAGGAGAGTGATTGGGCTAGGACCTGCCACGTACGTAAAGACGAGTCGCAGGTAGCGGGCGTCATTGCGTCCAACTACTGAGAAGGCGCCGGCAGGGGTTTGTTCTGCCTCACATACGGTAGAAGAGGTGCAGATGGCGTATTTCACACTCACACCAACACCCACTGTGAACGAAGCGAAGTTGGAGCGGAACGGGATGAGCACCGCAGTGCCCGATGGGATATCCCGGCTCGAAAGCACAGCTGCCGGGGCAGAAGTGTAGGCCACGCGGTTCCTAATGGCCATGTCGTAGTAGGGACAAGTCCTATCTGCTGTGCTGGCGGCAAGAGTTTGCGCAGAAGTCTGCACTGAGCAAAAGCCAGAAGCGTCACGGGTAAAGCCGCGGCGCAACGGATAGAGGGTATACGTGGTACCCACGGAAGTCTTGTCCGTACGGTTGCCATATTCACCATCCGTCAGCGAGCCAGCCCCAATGTAACTCAAGCCTTCCTGAATGCCGATGTTGGCGGTATCCAAAGCTTCATCCCGCGTAGAAAGTACTGCAGAAGCACGGCCAGACTCTAAGAGCGCCCTGCTACCCGCCAGCACCATGACTCCCACAACGGAGAGCAGGAGAAGCATGATGAGGAGCGAAGCCCCGCGTTTTGGTGAGAGTATGCGCTTCATTAGAGTCCACTAAACGGAACGGTGTTATTGGGGAGGTTGCGGTAAGCAGTGCGCTCCACGGTAAGTGGGAGCGTCTTAATAGTATCGGCACGCTCCGTAAAGGTTGAGTCACTGATCGCAGGGTCGTACATGCTGGTCATAGTGAGGCGGATGCCGGATGGGTCAGGGCTGGGGGTCGTTGAGCCATATTGAATAGGAAGCGCAATGAAACGCGTCACATTTGTGGTGGCGTCGGTCAGGTAGGTAGGGCCGGTTACTGTGCCAGGAAATGCGTTAGCGAGGTCAATTGCGGTGCAGAAACGAGAAGAAGTTGAATTGTTATAGGTGCCTGCAAGAATGAACTCTGCCAAACGGTATTTCCCCGCGCCCACTTCCACCACACAGTATGCACGCTGCTCCACTGCCGAGGATGCAGCCCCAGCGGTGGTTGGCACGATACTGGTGAAGACAAGGATATTGCCTGTCGTGGCAGCCGTATTAGCATTGAGGATAACTACCGGCGCGGTCTTGGACGACTGGGCAAAGGCACGGCCAATAATATCAAGTGACTGCTTAATCTGAACTGCAGCACCGTTGCTTTGATCCGTCTGCTGGTACATCCCCACCGTTGAGGAAAATATGACCACGGAGTAACCTGCCACCACTACGAGAAGCAGGGCGGTGATAAGAAGTTCAATGAGGGTAAAGGCTTTGCGTTTCATGGTTATGGCGCTGGCTCCACGGTATTTGGGTCAACGCTACATGGCACTGGAAGAGTAGGACAGACACCGCCACCTCCACCACCTCCGCCGCCCGGCGGCGGGACAGCCAGGCCAGTGCCTGGGACGTGGTTAGTGAGAACGAGTGTCTGGGAAACGGCTTCACCCTTCCGATCCACGCCACCCAAGATAGGCCACACGGCAACCGTGAGGGAGTATCCAGTGTACGAGGTGGAAGTAGCAATAGAGATAGTGCGTCGGTAGAAATCCCAGTCTTTCTGGTGGTTCAAGTCACTGGCAAAGTAAGTGGTGGTATTTGTCCCCGTGGTAGGTAGGTAGGTAAAATCGTACACCTGGGGTTCTACGATAAAATTCTGCAGCGCAGATGGAACACCCTTGCGAACGGCTATCACCTCACCCTCACTTACATTAAGGGCGCTACTCATGGTGTAGGAGGCATTTGTGGGACCGGCTGGGCTCACCAAACCTGCACAACCCGGATTACCAGAAGCGCACCAAAGGAGGTGGATAGGATGGGTAGTAGTAATTGAAGCCTGGGAGCCAGGGCGGGTACGGTACGGTGCGATGCGCACAGGCGAGGCCGTTAGGGTCACGGGCAAGAATGCGTCACTGAGCGGTTGGGCGGGCGTAGCGCTCCGCAAGGCGTTGTGCGTCAGGGTAATCATGTCCACGGCATCTTGTACCAACGCTTCTTGCTGGGTACGCATTTCCGTAACAGCAGCGTTTCGCTGTACTGCGCGGTTTGCACTCACTGCCGCACCCATAACCACCACGGCAAGTGCCAAAGCAATGACCGTTTCCAGAAGGGTGAAGGCGGGCCGCTTTAACATGATGTCTCCGGTAACTCTTGAAACTTAACAGGCAGCCCTAAGTTGGTCATGGAGATGACACCGCATGCATCAATAGATTGGCTATTGATCTGAATGGTAGTAGTCCCCTCAGGCAGGGTGAACCCGCGGCCCAATGGCACATAGGTAGCACCTGGGGCATCCGGCTGCTTGATAGCGATACCCGCTGAAGACAGCCCCACCGGCATCCCGTTTTCCAAGGCACCAAATACTACCCGCACAATGGCGTTCGTTTTGAGGATGCTGTTATCTGCACGGAAAGGTTGTCCGGAGACACCTTCCGCCGGAACACCAGCAAGTAACTCTGAGACCAAGAGCTCGGTGCCGTCACTGGCCTGGATAGCAGCATAGGGTTCAACGATGCACTCCACTTTGGGTGTCCCTGGGTAACTGGTTATGGTTGCGCGGGTAAACCTTGGGACATTGGCCGTAGAGCCTGCCCTTACCTGGTGACTTGCACGCTGAAGGCAATTGGCAATCTGCTGGCCCCCGCTGCGGAATTCTTGGAGTTGAAGATACCCGCTGTACCGGGAAACTGCAGCCATACCAATAATGGCTGCCACAGCAACGGCAATGCTCAACTCGATAATGGTAAAAGCACGTACCCCTTTCATATACCCATAGTATACCACTGAATAATGGCCTGCCCCCAGACCAAGGCAATAAGGCCACCCATAGCCAAGTAAGGCCCAAAAGGCATGGCCACGTCGTCTGTCCTACCCAAACGGGCCAAAATTATTACCCCCACCACCGCCCCCAGTAGTACCGCCGCAAAGAGCGCTGGGAAAATAGCGGGGTAACCAACTAACGCACCTACGGCCGCGACAATCCAGGCATCCCCCTCCCCCATACCCAGCTTTCCCGTAAGCAATTTCCACCCATATGTCAGAAAGAGGATAATTCCCACACCCACTGCAGCACCTAGGGCCACCTGGGTAAGTGTCATCTTTCCTGAAAGGACATTCGAAAGAGCAGCCACAACCATAGCAAAGATGGTGTACTCCGGCCTGATTTCCATTGTGCGGAAGTCCGTCCCACTTAAGACAAAGAACGTGGCAAGGACAATGAACACCCCTGCAGCCAACACCCAACTGCCATTGAGAAAATAGCCGTACCACAGGGCGAAAACAGCCAGAGCAGCAACTACTAACTCACCTAGCGGATACTGCCAGCTCAGAGCCTTCTTACACTTCCGGCAGCGGCCGCCTTGCATGACAAAACTCAAGAGAGGGATGAGCTCATACCAGGAAAGTTCATGCCCACAGTGCATACAAGCAGAGCGCCCGGTGAGGATGGTACTTCGCCTGCTATCGCGTAGAATGACTACGTTAAGGAAGGAGCCAATGACTGCTCCCAGCACCGCTGCGGCAATTACAAAAAAAGAATCTGGCATACTCCCTTTATTCTACGGTATAGTTTGGGGAGAACCTACCCTACGCACATGGCACAAGCAATTCCCCTCTCAGTAACGAAAATCCGTAAGACGTTTGGCACATTCACCGCAGTAAAGGATATGTCTTTTACGGTAAAGCCCGGTGAAGTGGTGGGCATCATTGGCCCGAACGGTGCGGGCAAGAGCACTACCATCAAAATGATTTTGGGATTACTGGAACCCGACTCCGGTACCATCTCCCTTTTTGGCAGTACTGCCGATGACGTGGCAGTGCGCCGCCGTATTGGCTACATGCCGGAGACCCCTTCTTTCTACAGCAAGCTGACTGGCCGGGAGCTCCTTGTCTATGTGGGCGAGCTTTTCCAACTGCCCCGCCCCATCATCCTGGAACGTACCGATGAACTACTAGCACTGGTCGGCCTCAAGGATGCGGCAGACCGCCAAGTTGGCGGGTACTCAAAAGGGATGACCCAGCGCATCTGCCTTGCCCAAGCCCTTATGAATGAACCGGAGCTCATCTTCCTCGACGAGCCCATGGACGGCCTGGACCCTATTGGGCGGATCCGTATGCGGGAGATTCTTCTCGCCATCAAGAAGCGGGGTGCCGCCATTGTCTTTAACTCCCACGTCCTAAGCGACGTAGAGCTTATGAGTGACCGGGTTGCCGTGATGGACAAAGGAGAGCTTAAGGCTTTTGACACGGTGAAGAAGCTCATTCCCAAAGGCAAAACCCTTGAAGATGTATTTGTCAGCCTCGTGGAGGTGAACGATGAAGCGTAAGACAACCCCTACCATGGCCGGAACCAGCCTCTTCTCCCCTATTTGGGTCATTGCAAAAAACACCTACCGAGAGCTCATCCGTGAGCGCTTGCTGTATGGCGTATTCCTCATTGCGGCACTCGTCACTGCTTTAAGCTTTTTCCTTAGTACGGTGTCTTTGGGTCAAAACGCCCGCATCCTCCATAACATTGGACTGGCCACCATCCATCTCTTTACGCTGTTCATCCTCATCTTTGTCACCACCAACTCCATTACGAAAGATTTGGACAAGCGGACGGTCTACTTCCTGTTCCCCAAGCCCATTACCCGCGGCCAGTACGTGCTCGGCAAGTACGTGGGCCTCATCTTCCTCCTTCTTACTACGCTAGTCATTCTAGGTGGACTCTTCCTTATGGGGGTGTTCTTTACGGAAAAAAGCCTTGTCCTTCCTGCGGTCACCAACTTGGCATTTTCCTTTTTGGAAATCTCCCTCCTCATTGCCCTGGCCCAACTTTTTGCCAGCTTCACCGCTCCCCTTAATGCTTCGCTCTACAGCATTGCCCTTTACATTATTGGGCATTCCCTCACCCTGCTGCGCGACTTCCTAGCGGAGCAAGGCAGTGCCTTGGTTAGTGTGATTAACGCCTGCTACTACATACTTCCCAACTTAGAAAAATTTGATATCCGTGCCGCTACCCTCTACGGGATTCCATTGGGATCGTCACAGGTAATGTGGACCATTGGGTACTGGGCGGTATATACCGGCTTGGCACTTTTCCTCACCACCCAGGTTATCCGTAAGCGTGAATTTTAAGTGAAACAAACCCGGGTCACAACGTGGGCCATCGCGCTCTTGGCGCTCACTTCCCTGGCCTCTGCACAGGGTATGTCTGATACGGCATCCGCCGGTTACAAAAAGGAAAAGAAGAAAGCAGCCATCCTCTTGGCAGAACCTGCCCTTCCCTCACTCACCTCCCTCAAAGCACTTAGCATCAACCAACGCGGGGCCATGGCAGACCTTTTGTGGCTGAAGAGCATCCAGTACTTTGGCCAAGGGAACCCCTACGGCCAGTACCCGTCGCTAGGCGCAGTGGTGAATACCATTACAGAGTTAGACCCCAAGTTCTCTTACGCGTATGAGTTTGGCATGGTGGTACTTCCGTTTATGGGACAGACGCCCATTGCGGTCACCATGGGAGAGCGGGCACAAACCGCAATCCCTAACGATGGGCTTCTCACGTTTTACCTGGCCTCCGTTTATCATCTGAATGTGAAAGATTACAAAAAGGCAGGCGCACTTTACGATAAGGCTTCACGTGAGCCAGGCGCCCCCCTCGCCTCGCGCGAGCTGGCAGGCGTAGCCTTAGCCTCCGTCGATGATTCGCTTTCCGACCGCTTGGCTGCCCAGGCTTTTTGGAAAGCTGTATTTGAGAATGCCAAGGATGAATCTGAAAAAGAGCGCGCTGCGCGCTGGTATGCCCACCTGGAAGTGGTCTACGACCTGGAACAATTTGCCGAGCAATACAAGCAGGACAAAGGCGCATACCCACAGAACCTGGAGGAACTAAAAAACGCCGGCTATATTGCGGCGGTTCCCGAGTCCCCTATTGGGCGATTCCTCATTCTTAACCCTGAAACGGGACGCATCGACTTCAGTAAGAGCAGGTCCGGGTTCTAATCGTTTTGTACACGGTACCCGTCCACCACCCAAACGGAACCACCGTTCCATCCTTTTTTATTCTCTTTGTTCTCAAAGGTGCCAAAGAGCGTAAAGGCCTTGGCGCTATTGGCTGACTGGTACTTATAAATGTTGCTTCCCGTATTCAAAGGGTCAACCGGCATCTCACGGATGTAATTGGGCTCCAGCGCAAGGGAGAGCGCGTCGGTAGAGCCATCCACCGTAACGGCAGAAGGCGCACTGACATACACTTGCGGTGTTTGCGCTGCGTAATACGTAGAGAGCACGACCTTGATTTGGTTAAGGTCGTTAATCCGCTGCGCATCACGCGCCCTGGTACGGACCCCGCTGTATGAAACCGAGGCAATAGCCGCAAGTATGCCGATGATCGCCACGGTGATCATCAGCTCTACAAGGGTAAAGGCGGGTTTACGCATGGGGTTGCTGCCTACCCCTAGCTGCAGGGGTTGGTCTGCGGCAAAGCAGCGGTGCCAGTTACATAATCAACTGTTACCGTACCGGCCGGTTTAGAGGTAGAAATGCCATCCTTAATATAGAACGCACCGTCAGGAGCGGTAATGGAGTCTGTTACCGATGTACCCACGCAATAGTTCTGAGAGGTCACCTGTGAAGCTATGAACGGTACCGTAGGAGGAGCGGCAGGAGCAATAACAACAGATGAAGCGTACCCATAGGTATGGGCGAATGAAGGAGTCTTAGAGATTCGGACGGGATAAGCACCCGTGGCTGAGTTAAAATAACTAGCCCAACCGCCGCAGGTCGCATTTTGAGTGTACACACCCACGGTACATGTAGCACCAGCACCTGTACCGTTAATGCGGGTCAGCGGCACGTTGGTAGTGGTAGCGCGGCTGTTAGCAGCACGCTCTACGGCAACCGTAGTAGTTACCATCCATGACTCAATCCCCTTTCCCATTTGGGAGATGTCTGACTTTGCAGCGGCGTTCCTACTCTTGGCTTGCGCGCCAGACAGCTGCGTAATGATAAGCGTGGCGAGAATACCAATAATAGCGATAACAAGAAGAAGCTCAATAAGGGTAAAGCCGCGCTTGAATGACATAGGGAATCTCTTACTCATATTGCCTAACTAGTATATACCAACTCCCCCCGTTAAACCAAAAGCCCGGGCAATGCCCGGGCTTTTCCCTAAACAATCAAACTAGGCACAAGGAGTGGCAGCGTTGTCGTAGGTAATGGTAGTTGTACCATTGGCCTTACTGGCAGACACACCATCCATGACGAAGAATGCGCCGTCAGGGGCAGCTGTACTGGTAGTTACGGTAGTACCTACACAGTAGTTAGTAGCGGTGGCAGTACCAAATGAAGCATCTGCGTCACCAGCGGTAACTGCGTTTGTCTGGTATGTGTACACGTGGCTCACAGAAGGGTTCTTGCTAATGCGCACTGGGAAGCCAGTACTAGCAGTGTTGAAAAGCGTTGTCCAACCCTCAGCGGCAGTAACGGTACCGTTTGCTGCAGTGGATAGGTTAGTAGCACCATCAGCAGTACTGCTGTTTGGAACCAACTCTGTGTTGTTTGTAGTCTTCCAAGTCTCAACAGCCTTACCTGCCTGAGAAATGTCTGACTTAGCGTTTGAGTTACGGGCACGGGACTGGGCACCGGAAAGCTGCGTAATAACGAGCGTGGCGAGAATACCAATGATGGCAATCACGACCAGAAGCTCAATGAGTGTGAAACCGCGCTGGATGCGCATTAGATCCTCCTTATTAGGTCTAGATAATAACTTGATACATTTATTATGTGACCGGCGTTTGAAGCCGTCAACAGGTAGCGAAATATTTACCTCCCTTTTAGGGTTCGCAAGCCCTAAACGCTCGTACTAATCTGGTAGATAGGAAGGAGAATGGAAACCACCAAACCCGCCACGCCAATACCTAAAATGATAATCACGATTGGCTCAATCAGGCTAGAGAGGCCGGACACTTTACTGTCGACTTCTGCTTCATAGTACTCGGCCAGCTTGATCATGACCTCGTCCATTTTTCCGGTCTGCTCACCCACTGAAACCATCTGTCCTACCATGAGCGGGAAGATTGGGTTGTCAGAAATAGGTGTACTCATGGGGATACCACGCTCAACCTGTTCCGCAACAATTTGGATACCGCGCTGGTACAGGCGGTTGGTAAACGAATCGTTAATAAGGCGCAGCGCTTCAAGGAGTGGGACACCAGAGCTTAAGAGAAGGCTCAGGAGACGGCCGAAGCGTGCCATGTTGGTTTCCTCGACGATCTTGCCCATGACAGGGATGCGGAGGGAAAACTTACTAAAGAACCGCACGCCAGCCTCGCTTTGAAGGAAAGCACGAAGCGCATACCCTCCCACTACCAGGATCAGGATAACCAGGTACCAGCGGTGAATGAGAAAGTCTGAGACCGCAATGAGGGTGCGGGTGGAAAGTGGAAGTTCTTTGCCAGAGGAAAGGAAAAGGTCACGAAGCTGCGGGATAACCTTGACCATCATGACCACACCTACGCCCACCATGGCCACCATAATGAAGGCCGGATAGACAAGGGCGCCCTTAATCTTGCCACGGATCTTCACATCTTTTTCCATGTTGGTGGAAAGCTGGGAAAGAACGTTTTCAAGCTTACCTGTTGCCTCACCTGAGCGGACAACGTTGATGAAAACCGGGTCAAAGACATCGTTGTACTTAGCCAAGGCGCTAGAGAAGCTAAAGCCGTCCTGGATATCGTTAAGCACACCTTCCATTACGTCTCGGAACTTGCCCTTGCGCGCCTGCCGGATAAGCAATCGCATTGACTGAGAAAGGGTAAGGCCCGCCTCAATCATGGTTGCCAACTGGCGGGAAAAGAGGGTGCGGTCGTTTAGAGTAACCCGGTTGAGGAATGGCAGGAAGTCCGCCACCGTCTTTGGGATGGTAATTGAGATGGGCGTCAGCTCATTCTTTTGCAGCATCTTCTTGGCTGCTTCTACGCTGACAGCCTGAACAATACCCCCAACTACTTGGTTCTCTTTGTTTCGGGCGCGGTAGTTATAGTTCTGGACCATGCAGGGAACCTTGTCCTTAGTAGATCATCATCTTAAGTGCCTTTGGATCCAGGGACCAGGCAAGGGCGTCATCAACGGAAACTTCCCCTTTGTTCACCAGCTCGGCCAAGGACTTGTCGAGGCTGGCCATACCCTCGGCAGCAGAGGTCTGGATAAGGTTGGGAATTTGGTAGGTCTTTCCTTCACGGATGAGGGAGCGGACAGCGGAGTTTGCCACCATTATTTCAGTGGCGATAATACGGCCACCTTGCACCTTAGGTAGCAAGCGCTGAGAAACGATACCTAGGAGTACCTCTGACAACTGGGTGCGGACCTGCGACTGTTGATGCGGTGGGAACACGTCAATGATACGGTCTGCAGACTGGGCAGCGGAGTTGGTATGCAGCGTAGTAAGGACTAAGTGCCCGGTTTCAGCCAACTGAAGTGCGGCTTCCATGGTTTCCAGGTCGCGCATTTCACCCACCAACACTACATCCGGGTCTTCACGGAGGGCTGACCGCAGGGCAGAGGCAAAAGACGGTGTATCGCTCCCTACTTCACGCTGGGTAACGATGCTCTTCTTGTGTTCAAAGATGTACTCGATAGGGTCTTCAATCGTAATGATGTGTCCCCTGCGTTCCGCGGAAATCTGGTTCACCATGGCGGCCAGCGTAGTGGACTTACCGTGGCCAGTAGGCCCGGCAATAATGATCAGCCCTTGGTTGCGCTGGATGAGCTTGCTGACCACCGCTGGGAGACCAAGGTCTTCCAGGTTGCGGGAAGCTGCTGGCAAGAGGCGCAAACTAATGGACAGTGCGCTGCGGGTAAAGAACACGTTGGCACGGAAGCGGAGATCGCGGTACGTAAAGGAGAAGTCCTGCTCTTTGCGCGTACTGGTCAGGCGCTCGTACATTTGAGGCCCAATGAACCCAGAAATGATCTCGGTAGCCTTTTCTGGTGTAAACGCAGGGCCATCCATGAGGAGGAGCTGCGTGTCGACACGGATAGTAGGAGCAATGCCCCCAACAATATGGATGTCGGACGCACCCTTTTCCAGGGCATAGTCCAGAAGGGCGGCGAATTCCTGATTGAGTGAGGTTTGCTGAAGCATATCTTTAGTGTACTACGCGGAGACGAGTACTGACTACTTAGTAGATGTTTCGCGGAGCACTTCGTCCAGAGTGGTAACGCCATTCACCACTTTAATAAGGCCGTCCTGGTACATGGTAAGCATCCCCTCTTTTTGGGACTGGGCTTGGATTTCTGAGTTAGGGGCATGCTTTAAGGTAAGCTCGCTGATCGGCTCGGTCATGGTAAGCACTTCGTAAATACCCATCCGACCCAGGTAGCCCTTGCCACCACACTTTTCACAGCCAACACCCTGGTAGAATTTCACCTCTTTTGGCAGGCGGGCTGCGTCACTTGGGTTGAGCTGGGCGATCTTTGCGACATCCGCTTCAATCTGCGCCTTGAAACCTGGTGGGAGGCTGATGTCCTTTTTACAGTGAGGGCAGATTTTACGCACCAAGCGTTGTCCTAACGCCACGTTGAGCGAACTCGTAATAAGGAAGGGCTCAATCCCCATGTTGGTTAAACGAGGGATGGCGCCAGCAGCGTCGTTGGTGTGCAGCGTGGAAAGCACCAAGTGACCGGTAAGGGCGGCCTGGGTTGCCATATTGGCTGTTTCACCGTCGCGGATTTCACCCACCATGATAATGTTCGGGTCTTGGCGAAGGACAGAGCGTAAGCCTTCCGCGAAGGTAAACCCAATCTTAGGGCGGATTTGCGCTTGGTTAATGCCTTTCATTTCGTATTCAACCGGGTCTTCCAAGGTGACCACGTTTACGTTTGGCGTGGCGATGCGGTTGAGGATGGCGTACAGCGTTGTAGACTTACCAGAACCAGTTGGCCCCGTAGCAAGGCAGACACCGAACGGCTTTTGGATTGCCTCCATAAGGTGTTGGTAGCCCAGGCCTTCAATGCCCAGCTTCTCCAAGGAGGTAATACCCTTGGACTTGTCCAAGATACGCATTACCACTTTCTCACCATGTACCGTTGGCATGACTGAGACACGAAGGTCTACTTGGGCATCATTGAAACTTACGTCAAAGCGGCCGTCTTGCGGGATACGTGTTTCGTCCAAACGGAGGCGTGACAAAATTTTGATACGGCTTACCATGGCGGCATGAACATCTGGCGGCAGCTTGATGATATCCATAAGCTGGCCGTCCACACGGAAGCGGACACGCACCTCATCGTCAAATGATTCAACGTGAATGTCGGAGGCCTTCTCATGAATAGCGTATGACACTACTGCAGCCACAATACGTGGGATGAAGCCCTTTTTGACGTGCTCTTTAAGCTCGTCAACCGTATTGACTACGCCCTCTAAGAGCTTTCCAATATCCCCCTCCTCGTCACTGTGTGCGCTGGGCGCAGGAGCGGGTGCGGCAGGTACGGAAGCGTCAGGGGTAACAGGCTTTACCATCTCGGCAGGCGCGGCGGCGGAGCGGGAAGAGACGCCTGTATCCGGTGCCACTGCTTTTGGCTTTTCTACCGGGGCTGATTTCTCCAACTTCTCCTTGTCTTCTTCCACACTGTCTTGCACAACTTCCTCTACCTTGCCCGTGCCAAAGCTATGGGCGACCCGCTGGAAAAGCCCTGCGAACCCTCCCTTCTCTTCCTCCGTGGAGATGATTGCGGCCTGAACATCAGGGACGGTAA
Source organism: Verrucomicrobiia bacterium (assembly GCA_035460805.1). NCBI lineage: Bacteria > Pseudomonadati > Verrucomicrobiota > Verrucomicrobiia > Verrucomicrobiia bacterium. Next base: position 32,456 of record DATHWI010000073.1, read on the forward strand.
CGTCAGCATTGAGGACCTTCTCCACTTCTTGTTCTTCAGGCTGCGTCTCCCCTTTCAGGTCCATGCGGCTCTGCTCTTTCCTTTTGGTTTCTTCTTGTTTCTTTTTCTCCTCGTCCAACTTATTGGCGTAGTACGCCAACAGGTCATCAAGCTGCTTCTCTTCAACTTTAATGAGATGCACCGTGATATCGTTGCTCTTCTCAATTTCTTTGACCAGTTTTTGCGTCTGGCCCATGTTCTGGCCATCAGTCACAAACCAATAGCTCTTTGGCGGGAAGAAATCCACGCTTACTAAGCGGTGGGTCTCGGCGTAATCTAACGGCACTCGCTTCAGGTAGTTCAGCGCAACTGACTGTCCTAACTTGAAGAGCGGCGGAGCCGGAGTAGCATCCTCCCCTTTCTTGGTGGCCGGTGACGAAGTGGAGGATGTAATAGGAACATCCACCCTCTTTGCGGGCTCTTCCTGCTTCTTTTCTTCTTTCTTTTCTTCGGGTTTTTCTTGAGGGGTTACCTGCTGCGGCACATCCTTCTTAGGGATGTCAGGCGCTTTAGGTGGAACCGGGGGCGTGGGGTGAGGGTACGAGCTGAGTACCTTGGCAAAACTCTGGGGGTCGGTTCGGAAAAGGCGGATTGTCCGGCCCACTTTGCCCTCCATGTCCTTAAGCGCCGTGAAGAAGCCCTGTTTCAACTGCTCAGGGTACACCAAAGCAAGCTTGAGCTCTTTTTCATTTTCCTCAAAGGCAGCTACTTGGAAGCGCTTCATGGTGTCGAACGAGACACGCTTCAAAACAGCCGGATCAATAGTCCGGCCCTTAAGGTCAATAACGGGAAGGGTGGGCGCAGCCAAGGCCGGTTTCTTAATTTCCTGCTCGGGTAATATCAACCTTGCCCAACTCACTTGGGCTGTAATTCACGCCGCCACTAGTAGCTGCAGTAGTGGTGGTGAGGGGGACGGTGAGTGCAAACACACCCTTCTCTTTTTGTGGGTCCAATTCAGTAGCAATGACCTGTGTCTCAAATGCATGGGCCGTTGCGGGAACTTCCGCTGGGGTAGTGGCCATATAGAGGTAAGCCTGGAAACCAACTACACCCAATACAACTGCCCCGACAAGGATGGCCGATATAAGCGCTGGAGTAATACGACGAGCCATAGTGTCTCCTTATTTCGTTACAGGGCTGAATGAAGCAGAAAGCGTCTCCGCACGGACAATGGCCGCGGCATTCAAGGTAAACTGTCCTGTCGCTTGGTTCTTTTCCTTATCAACAGCCTGCGCAAGGTTAAAGGTCTCCAGGCTCAATGGGCGCAAGTTCTGCTCCAGTTTGGTGACAAAAGCCAGGAGGTTAGCGTAGGTGCCCGTGCCTGTTATTGATACTGGAATGCGGACGGCGTTTTCCGTACTATCCATAACTGGCGTCCCTACTTGGTAGGCAGCATCCTTTACACCAAGGGTGTTCGCCTGGGTTATAAGGGATTCAAGCTGCAGGTAGAGACCCGGCATATCTTCTGTGCGCGGGTAGACATCGTTGACCTTACTAAAGTCCACTTTGCGCTCTATCTCCATACGCTCTTTGACTTGGTTGAGTTGCAGGCGGGCCGTACTGAGGGCAGCCACATCACTTTCCAAGCCCTTAAGGTTTGCCTGGTTGGCAGCCAAGCTAGCACGTACCACCTTCAACTGAGGAGAAAGGAATTGGTAACTCCCACCTACTCCCAAAAGGAGAAGGACGATGCCACCAAGAAGAACATTTTTGTTCGACGAACCAGATTGGTTTTGGAGTGAGGCCATATTATTGAGCTGGAATTACCTGCTTGAGACTGCCTGCGTCAATGACCAGAGGCTGAAGTGTCAACGTGAACGAAAAGGACACGTAATTGCGCCCGGTATCCGCATCGACTACCTTTGCCACTAACACGGGACGCACAGCTGAAAAGTACTTCTGCCCTTCTGTATCAGTAAAGGCTCGGAAGACTTTGGCATAGGTTGTGTAGTCCGGGACCGTGCCAGAAACCGAAACAACACCCTTGTTGGTAGCCTGGATACTGGTAACCACCAAGTCTTTGTGGAGGCGCTTGGCAAAGGTCTCGAGAACGGATGGCCAGCGCTTCTGAGTATCGAAAACGGTGTGGAGGCCCTGGGCTTGTTTAGAGAGAGCCTTAAGCTCATCGGCAGTTGGCTGCAAGGCAGCCAGTTCAGCCTGTTTCTTAGTGATCTCGGTCTGGACAACAGCGGATTGTGCCTTGGTGGAATGGATTTGCCAAAAGAAACCACCCGCTACGAGGAGGCTGAGAATGCCTCCCACAAGCATAACCAGGCTGGCTGGCTGGACTGGATCTAGTTTTCCAGGCGAAATAATTGTCGTCGGATCAGTATACGTAGCCACGCGCCCTCCCTTTACTGACGGTCTTTGCTTGATTCAGTATACAAGCCGGCTTCTTGCCGAGGCAAGTGCTGGACTGGTTTGCCAGATCTGTGGTATGGTGTCTAGGCAATTGGTTGAGGGTTCTTCAATAGTTTGCGTACAACTGCCCTTGTACCGCTACGCGGTCAAGGACTCGCTCGGGATAAGTCCAAATAAGCACCTTACCTACTCAACGTCCTTTGTATCTCTACGAGATACAAAGACCTTCACTCGGATTCCCCTGCTGCAAGCGAGCTTGCGCAGTGCAATCCTCACTCAGGCCCTTGTAGCTCAGTTGGTAGAGCGCGTCCATGGTAAGGACGAGGTCACCGGTTCAATCCCGGTCAAGGGCTCCAAAAAAAATTGAATCCGTCGTTGGGCCCCCTTAGCTCAGGGGTAGAGCAATTGTTTTGTAAACAATGGGTCGTCGGTTCAAATCCGACAGGGGGCTCCAAATGTGGGCAGATACTCAAGCGGTCAACGAGGGGAGACTGTAAATCTCTTGGCGTATGCCTTCCTAGGTTCGAATCCTAGTCTGCCCACCAAAAAAGTATTCAAATTTATCCATTCCTAACAGGAACACCTCATGGCCAAAAAGGGAAACCGCTCTTGGGTCTACGTGGTGCCGGAAGATAAGGCTGTTCCCCAGATCCGCATCCAAACAGAGCGGAACAAGGTGAACCTTAAGGAAAAGCTCCGACTTCGTCTTTTCCATCCGAGCATTCGTAAGCATGTCTGGTTCAAAGAGACGAGCGTTACAAAGTAGTTTGATACAGCTGGTAAAAACATTGTCTGCACTACGTGCTCAATAATGTGATTGCCAGCTGTTCTGGTTTATGTGAAAGTATAATGCCGCCAGTGTCTCCAGACAACCCATTGATTTAGAGTCTACATATAATATCCTCCCTATATGTCTACTCCCGAATGGCGCGCAAATAATCAAGATAAGCTCCGCGAGTACCGTCGTCTCTGGTACTACAGAAATGTTGAGCACGCAAAAGCTAAAGTTTTAGCGAGGAGAATGGAGCTCGTACGGTTTATAGAAGAAATAAAAGCGAATCTTTCCTGCGAGGTTTGCGGAGAGAACCATCCACGGTGTCTCGACTTTCACCACAGGGATCCTGCGCAAAAGAAGGCTCTAATTGGAGGGATTGCCCGAAAAAAATCATGGAAAAAGGAGCGTATAATAGAAGAAATCAATAAATGCTCCGTACTGTGCTCCAACTGTCACAGAAAGTATCATGCATCCATAGGCCCTTAGTTTAGTGGTAAAACGTCGGTCTCCAAAACCGCAGTTGAGCGTTCGATTCGCTCAGGGCCTGCCAAGAAAGAGTCAAACACCTCGCCGTGTTTGACTCTTTTTTGTACTGAAGTGGGAATCAGGCCTTGAGAAATTAGTAATGAAATAGGCTCTGGATAGTGACTTCAAGCTATCCTTTTGCTAAAGTCCGGCTAGCACCTCGACAACTTGATGCATCCAGATGCACGTGATAGGAGACCCCGTGGAAAGAATTGTTAGTATCCCAGATGAGCTAAGGCAAAACCCCCTTCTCTTTCAGCGAAACTTTGATGGCTTTGGCTATGTGCCAGGAGCCGAATTCAAATCACTGGAGACACAGGCTAATGAGTTCTCGGCTATGATGCCCGAGCTAGTCTACGACCCCTTAGCGCTAGCTCCCTACAAGAAGCCAGCCTTCGTCATGCCAGGCGCTGAAGCTTTCTGCCTCATGGCGAAGGTTTCAGCTTTGGGAAAACGCTACGGCATTCAAGATCCGTACACGGCTGGATATCCCCATATTACAGCCCATTACATTCACGAGTTTCGGGAAAGTATCTCTCTACAGATTGGTGGAAATAAAAACCCAACCTATGAAGAAACTTTTCAGCAGCTCTGCGCGGGAGAGAATGGACCTAGACAGGTTTATCCTCACCTTGTACCACTCATTGAACGACTTGAAGAAGAAGCCCTTGGCGACTATCTGGCCATGCCAGTGAATCTCGGGGTTCTGTTTCAATCTTGGAACTCACGTGCTGTCGCTACCGTGGCGCCGCAGCTTGGTATGCTGCCGCTCTGCGCTGCTCACTTCTTTTCGCTCATGCTAACTCACTCACACTTTGTGGCTCCGATCCCGCCGGATTCGCCATACATCGAAACATTGCGCTTGGGATGCCCAGGAGACTTCTGGGCTGGTGAGCATCCTAAAGGGATCGACGGCGAGCAGCATATGAGCATTCGGTTTAGGCGCGGAAGTCGCACAAACCTGAGTACCCATGTCGATACAGAGCGCTGTTACGGCTACGAATCGTGGGCGGTAGGATTCCTGCCGCTTTAACTTTCTTGCCGCCTAGAAACCGGCCCCGACCGTTCGCCAATAGGAGGTGGACACATGACGAGCATTTTCTTCAGCCTTCACTTTAATCT
>DATHWI010000074.1 GCA_035460805.1 Verrucomicrobiia bacterium
TCCTTTCTAAGGTCGGATCTTATCGGCTAGATTATCCTTTGGATGATCGAAACCCTTTGATCCCCTTTGAACAAAAGAGGCCAAATCAGGCCTCGACATGCGGAACTTCGCCGTCTTCGTTTCTCTTTCTTTTCCGGGCGAATACGCTGGATTGATCAGGCATTTGGTCTGGTCTCCGCGTATTCTGGGCCAACGCTTTAGGTCTTTGGCCGCGCCTCGAAGCTTAATTGTTTCGGGTGCTTTGCCTTGGGCCTGTAGCTCAGTTGGTTAGAGCGCGCGCTTGATAAGCGTGAGGTCGGAGGTTCAAATCCTCCCAGGCCCACCAGGATCGATCGGTCACGAGCTGTTAAGGCTCGCAAGGCCGGCCGGCCGCCGCGCTTGATGGCGCGTTACCAACGCAAAAGGGGCCATAGCTCAGTTGGGAGAGCGGTAGCTTTGCAAGCTTCAGGTCGTCGGTTCGATCCCGACAGGCTCCACCAGCTCTTTGCGTTTGCAAGAGTTTGCACCCGGAAATTCAGGTTTTGCTGATCGTTGTTCTCAGGAACGACGGTAAGTAACGCTGTTTGTCATTGTGAAGAGGGAATAGATTTGAGGACGTCGCTACCCAGCGACATTCGAGGTGCGGACACCATCTGCGCTCGTCTTACTCGGGTCTATTCGGCAAGCAAAAATGGTCTTTCTGATCATATGTGCGCAGGCTTTGGTTAGCTTGCGGACATCGATCATGAGAACGATCAAGTGCCTTAAGAGCATTCGGTGGATGCCTTGGCGCTGAGAGGCGATGAAGGACGTGATACGCTGCGATAAGCCGTGGGGAGCTGCGAATGAGCTTTGATCCGCGGATTTCCGAATGGGGAAACCCACCTTCGACAATTCGTATTGTGACCGCAGACGGGGTGAAAACCTCGGCTGTTGTTGCACTACGAATTGTCACATGAAGGTATTGAAACCTGAATACATAGGGTTTCAAAGCTAACCCAGGGAACTGAAACATCTAAGTACCTGGAGGAAAGGACATCAACGAGACTCCGTTAGTAGTGGCGAGCGAACGCGGACCAGGCCAGTGCCTGACTGTAAGTTACCGGAAGTGGTTGGGAAACCACGCATTAATGGGTGATAGCCCCGTACGGATACGAGACCAAGAGAGACATGAGTAAGGCGGGACACGTGAAATCCTGTCTGAACGTGGGGGGACCACCCTCCAAGCCTAAGTACTCCTCAGCGACCGATAGTGAACAAGTACCGTGAGGGAAAGGTGAAAAGCACCCCGACGAGGGGAGTGAAATAGCACCTGAAACCGAATGCTTACAAACAGTGGGAGCTCAAGGTTCGTCCTGGGTGACCGCGTACCTTTTGTATAATGGGTCAGCGACTTAATCTGACGAGCAAGCTTAAGCCGATAGGCGTAGGCGCAGCGAAAGCGAGTCTGAACAGGGCGTTCAGTTCGTCGGATTAGACCCGAAACCGGGTGATCTAGCCATGAGCAGGTTGAAGGTAAGGTAACACTTACTGGAGGACCGAACCGGTGCCTGTTGAAAAAGTCTCGGATGACTTGTGGCTAGGGGTGAAAGGCCAATCAAACTCGGAAATAGCTGGTTCTCCGCGAAAGCTATTTAGGTAGCGCCTCGCGTGAATACTCTCGGGGGTAGAGCACTGGATGGGCAAGGGGTGCTTACCGCATTACCGATCCTAACCAAACTCCGAATACCGAGAAGTACTGCGCGGGAGACACACGGCGGGTGCTAACGTCCGTCGTGGAGAGGGAAACAACCCTGACTTACAGCTAAGGCCCCCAATTCGTGGCTAAGTGTGAAAGGATGTGGGAATCCCAAAACAACCAGGAGGTTGGCTTAGAAGCAGCCATCCTTTAAAGAAAGCGTAACAGCTCACTGGTCTAAATAAGGGTTCCTGCGCCGAAAATGTATCGGGGCTCAAGCCACGAGCCGAAGCTTAAGGTTTGCACTTTGTGCAAGCGGTAGCGGAGCGTTCCATAAGCCAACGAAGGCGGACCCGTGAGGGCTGCTGGAGGTATTGGAAGTGCGAATGCTGACATGAGTAACGACAAACAGTGTGAAAGACACTGTCGCCGAAAGTCCAAGGGTTCCTGCGTAAAGTTAATCTCCGCAGGGTTAGCCGGCCCCTAAGGCGAGGCCGAAAGGCGTAGTCGATGGGAATGAGGTGAATATTCCTCAGCCAGTTGGTAGTGACGGATCCCGTACGCTGTCAGATCTTATTGGATTGATCTGGCTTCCAAGGGGTTCCAGGAAATAGCTCCAACATTAGACCGTACCCTAAACCGACACAGGTGGACTGGTAGAGTATACCAAGGCGCTTGAGAGAACTATGCTGAAGGAACTCGGCAATTTACCTCCGTAACTTCGGGATAAGGAGGCCCAGTGTCTAGGCAACTAGGCATTGGGGGCACAGACCAGGGGGTAGCGACTGTTTAACTAAAACACAGGGCTCTGCGAAATCGTAAGATGACGTATAGGGTCTGACGCCTGCCCGGTGCCGGAAGGTTAAAAGGAGGTGTGCAAGCACCGAATTGAAGCCCCGGTAAACGGCGGCCGTAACTATAACGGTCCTAAGGTAGCGAAATTCCTTGTCGGGTAAGTTCCGACCTGCACGAATGGCGTAACGACTTCCCCGCTGT
>DATHWI010000075.1 GCA_035460805.1 Verrucomicrobiia bacterium
ATAACTCAGCTCGATTCGTCTAGCCTGAGATCGGAGCGCGTTTGCGTTGGGTCGGCGCGCAGAATCTATTCCCTGGAGTTCTCCCTCGAGAAGGTTCCAGATATGGTGAAGCGACTTGAGGACGTCTAGACTTTCCCAAAGGCCAGAGATTCCACCCCGTGGAGTTCTGGCCTTTTTTTAATTTTCTCCTGAGTCGAAATTTGGCTCCATCCATCCAACTCTCACACAACGCTACCGTGTGAGGGTTTTTCATTACCAAAGCCCATGACCCTATCATTTTGTACAAAAATATGGTAGGAAACGAATGGAGGAAAACAATGAGCGGACCAATGTTTGAAGGTGTATGGGACGGAGGGCAAACGTGGGAAATCTACCTGTCCCCCGTCATGCCCGATGTCAGTTTGTGCTCGGCCGTGGCGTGTATTGCAATCCACGACTTGGCGCGGGAAGAGGTAGTACTCACCCGCAACCCCCGGGGATGGGAAATTCTCGCCGGGCATATTGAACAGGGGGAAACCCCAGTGGAAGCCATGCAGCGCGAAGCACTTGAAGAAGGGGGTTTCGCCGTAAAAAGGCACGAGCTGTTTGGGTACCGCAAAGTTACTGCGACTGAAAGGCGGGGTGCGCCCGGCCAAAGGGGGACCTACTCCTTTCCCATCAGCTACATCCTGCATTACTACGCTTTTAGCGATAGTGAACGCGTGAAGGAGTTTGGGGAGGAGGTAACGGACAGCCGGGTGTTTACGTTGGACCAGATCCGGGAACTAGTCCGCACGGGACAAACTTCCGAGACCGACCTGGCGATCATTGAGAGTGGGCTTGCTTCTGCCAAAGCGGCGGCTCACTAAGGCATTCATGACCCCTGCACTACTATGCGCGGGGGTCTTTTTTATTGGCTACAGGATTGACAAACCCAGGTTTATCCTGTAGAAATTACCCGTCCACCACATACCTCATACGCGCATTGTGCGCGGGATAGATGGATGACTGGGCCATGGAGTGCCATGCATCAAAACAAAAGACTTGGAACCGAAGTAGTAAAGTTTATCCTCTCCACGAGAGCTCGACGGCTCGGAGAATTTCCGGCTCATGAATGGAGGAAAGCCCTGGATTCCTACCTCCGGCTTATCGCCAGCGACAAACACGGCTGCGTGGTCCTCACCCTCCAGGGAGTGAACCCACGGTCAGAAGCCGGGTTCCACTGGGATGTCACCAAAGAGGTTGCCATCGTGACAAGCAATAAGACCCCTGAGATCACCTTCAACTTTGTGGAAAGACTCCAGGTACTCGAAGCTTCCGGAAAGCAGGCAGCAGACAGATTCAGGGAGGAGGATATCATCGCCGCCCTGTTCCGCCTCAAGGTGTGTAACAGCAAGATGGGGATCAGCTTCCTCCAGCCACCCGCACCTGACTGCGAGCTGCCGCAGGAGTTCGTCCTCCAAATGGGCTACGCGAACCGTCTCGTATTTGCGCAAAAGAATAAGCGCGCCGTCTGGTAGACACACACTATGTCCGCCCCATACCTGGGGCGGCTTTTTATTCACTTCTGCATAAAATATACTCCCCCTACTTATTGACAAATGGGGATAAATATGGTTTAATGCGGCATCCGAAAGGAAGTGTGCAGAAAGTATGATTGAGCTTGGAAAGAAAAACGAGATTTTTGGCGCCGATGAGCTTCAGCCCCTCCGCGGGTTTCACGGCCGGCCTACCACCCTCCCTACGGTACCCAAAGATCACAAGGTGATCTGCGGCTTCAACCAAGGGCTGGGCGAACGAATCATCGTCTGCGAGTCCCTGGAGGACATGCAGCACCTGTACGACAGCTATGCACAGGGCTATGCCCTGAGCATCCACTGGTACAGCGGCGAAGACCCTGGATTCGTTATGGTTATCGGCGGCACGCAAGCCGCTAACTAGACTCCCTACCCGCCCACGGAACAACCCGTGGGCTTTTGTTTTGCCCTAACCCCATTGACTAAAGCCGCTTTTTATGCTAAACTTGCGGCGAATCTTTGGAGAATGAATGAGCAGTAGTAACAATTCGTCTTCGTCGTACTGGTGGCTGTGGTTTATCGTATTCATTGCGATCTGCAACAGCAACAACTCCTCAACGAGTAACAGCCACACCACCCGCAGCGGCTCAAGCGCCTACGGCGACAGCTATCAGAGCACCTACGATTCCGGCCTGTCGCTTGACGAACTCTCCGCCGGCGAGGGTGGATGGATCAGCGCCGACGACGTGGTGGTGGACACGGAGAAGAGGTTCTGGGTAAAGACAACAGCCCAGGTCTACTCCGAGCATACGTACCAGTGGCCAGTCCGGCTCGTTCGCCACGCCGACTGCTGGACACTGTCTAACGAAGACTCCCTGTCCACCTACCTTCCCCAGGTGTCCGCCGAGTATCTGGACCCTGAATCCCTCGTCCGCGTCAAAGACGCCCGGGGGTTCACCCTGGAATGATCGCACCGGCCCGTTTGCACACAACGCAAACGGGTCTTTTTTATTGCTTACCAGATTGACAAAGTGACCATTCTATGGTATATTCTCTTTTCTGTCATCGGACAGGCGCGGGCAGACCCCGCAAGGAGAACAACAAATGGCAACTGCCAAAATTGGGGAAAGGCACTTCACCCTCCAGGGGAATAGCCTCACCCTCTTCGGTAAAACCGTCGTGCGAAAATCCAGCCGGGAAGAGAGTGACTCTAACCTTTCGCTGGAAGTCATGCGGGACGAAGTTCTGTGGCCGCTAAGGTACAGAATCGAACAGACCGTCGGCGAGGACTGGAAGGCCGGCAAGGCTAACCTCATCGCGAGCGTCCGCATTTCTGCCAGCACCGCACTGGAGATGTGGGGAGAAGGATGGCTCTATGTTTCTGAGCTCTCAAGAGCAAAGGAAACCTTTGGTCACATCGAACTCATCATGGAGCTCTACGATGGCCAAAAGTTCACCGTCTGGATCATGAAGGACGAAGACCTAGGCTATCCGTACGCCACCTACGACGAATCGGGCGAGGTCATTCCGTGACCCCTGGCCCACCTACCGCTCGGAGCGAGCAATCGCTCCGGGTTTTTTAATATAAAAAAAGGGCCGAGACAGTTGTCTCGGCCACAGTATTCGCGCTAGCGCATTACGCGCAGACGCACTCTTCGGTCCAGGTGACCCGCTTGAGCTTGGCCCCGCCGAATTCGGCGTGCTGCTCCTGCTTGGGGGTCTTACCCTTACTGGTCGTCGTGGGAGCGCCCCACGGGATGACCTTGGAGCCAGTTTGCTCCATCGCGAACGTGATCGACCGGACGAGGTAGCGGACATGCATCAATCGCTGACGCACCGCTTGCACCCGGGTCTTAGCCTCCTCAAGGGAAAGCCCAGAGACGTCGTAGGTCCGGGTCTTGTATCCCATGAGCCGGAATTCGACGCAGTTGGCGCTGTACATCTCAGGGACAATGCCCTCAGGGGTTTTGCCCCTTTCGATGTAGACGTCATCGTCTTCACGCGCCGTGCTCGTTGCCCCGAAGGACTTGGCATGTGCGTTCAGTGCCGTCTGCTCCACTTCCAGTTCTGCCTCCTCCATAAGGAGGTTGACGAGCCCCAGGTTGCGCGGGTTGGCCCACGCCGAGGAGATCATCTTGAGGTTGCGGAGGTTCAAGGTGTAGGTCCTGGTGGGACTGTACGCCTCGCCTTCCGCAATCACGCCGGCTTCCTGCAGTTGCGTGAAGCTTTCGGTCGACAGGGTCGCCTCCAGCTCCGGCAGGTGCAGGTTGCCGTCCAGGATGATATTGTAATTCCTCCACACCTTCTTATCGACAGGTGCGCCGCCGCCCTCAGGCAGGACCTTGACGTCCTTCTGAGTCTTCAGCGAGAAGTTGAACCTATCGTCCTTACTTTGCAAGCCGGTGACCTTGAGGGTCCGGCCGTGCGGGTTTTCGATGACATTAGGGTCAACCTTCAGGACTCCCGAGCGCTTGTAGGCACCCTTGGGGATGTAGACCACGTTGCCGGGGTCTTCCACAAGGACGCGGATTGCGTTCAGGACGCAGTGGTTGGGACCACTGGGTTTGAGCCCGCCGCCAATGAACTTGCGGTTCCGGAACATCTGGCGGAACATGTCCGCCGTCTCCCGGTTCTCGCGCTGAGTCCATGAGGACCCTGCGCGCTCGGCAAGTCCGGCGTCTTGAGTCTTGTCCAGGAGCTCTGCCGCTCGCTCACGGTCGCCCGTAAGGAAGGCATATGCGCCCAGTACACGGACAAAGTCCGCTTCGTCTTCAGCCGTCAGCGCCGTGATTTCCAGCATCTCGTCAACCGGCTCCCCATTGAGGGTACCAGCAACGTGAAGTGTGGTTGCACCCTGGCTCAACTCGACGAAAAAGTTCGCCTTGCCGTCCAGGAAACCGCGCGTGCTCGCTTTGCCGGCCGTTCCCGCCATGAGCAGGTCTGGTGTCGTCTTGTAGACGTTGCCAGCCACCCCGGCGTTGGGAGTGAAGGTCAGATCGGCTTCCACCGGGACGGTCTTGAGGAAGACATCTCGGATTTCCGTGATCGCATCGCCAAAATCGTCGATTTCGGAGATGTGGCGGAAGATGCCGCTGTTGCCCGCCGCCTCCATAAGCTTGGTGATGAACACCTCGTCATAGTAGACGCCGTAGGCGATGGTGGAGACCACCGTGCCCATACTTCGCAACGTGCGCGCGACCTCGAAGGCCAGCTTACGCTCTTGCTCAGGAGACCACTTCGTAGGAACGGGACAGCCGTCCGTAAACAGGACTGCGTTGTGCACCGTATCCGAACCCGCCAGTCTCTCGACCGCTTCCACGGTTTTCGTGAGGGGTTCTGAGAAGACCGTGGTGCCGTACACCTTGACTTCGTTCTGAATGGCTCGCGTGAGCATTTCCCGACCGCTGGTGTTTGCCTGGGTGGGACCTGCAATTTGCTTGCTGGAACCGTGTCCAGAGAAGATGACCAGGGAGACGAATTCGTCTTCTGGCAGTCTCTCGATGTACTGAACGGCATTGACGCGAAGGTCAGAGATGTAGGGCGCCATGCTGCCGCTGCAGTCCAGGATCAGGACCGTATGCCGGCGTTTGGGCACGACAGGATCGACTGAAAGGCTGACGAGGGCGACCGCTTGCGCGAGGGCGGAAATTAATCCAATTCTAGTTGTAAATGTTCGCAAACTGATTCTCCTCCGAGAAACCTCAAGGCAGCCACTGTGGCAAACCTGGTTCTCGGTTCATCAAAAGATGAGCGGAGAAACAATAGCCTAAAAATCCAGATTTGTCAAGGTGTAAACTGCTCTCCAGCCCCCTTACTAGCCAAATACCGGCAAAAGGAGTAGATTCACGACAAATGGAGAATATCCCTCAAAAAGTATCCCTTACCCCTGAGCAAAAGATGGAGCTTCACCTCAAGCTCAGGCAAGTCCGCCGCCGCGCCCGTGCCTTGGCACGTGCCTCCCAACCAACGCATCGGACGATGTTCAAGCGCATCACAATCTAGTGCGAACCCCGAGCCGCCACTCCCGTGTGCGGCTCTTTTCATATCTAAGCCGCTAATAACGCCTTACCTGCACTGTGCAACGCGTACCGAATTTTACTGTAGTCTCGATGGTTGGCATCTACAGCGATGGTAAGGACATTCAGATCCCTTTTCACTATTATCATGTCTTCTTTCAGCGCAGCGACATCATGCTTTAGGACTGCTACATCTTCTTTTAGTTGTGCAATGTCTTTTTTCACAACCGCCATATCTTCGCTCAGTTCAAAGACTATTCTTGAGACATAGGTCAACATGTCTTCCATCCGCTCTTCAAACGTAGGTTTGAGCTGGTTATCCATGTCCCCTTTTTATGCCCTGCTTTCAGGGAAAACAACCGAACAGATTATGACCGTCCGTATAGGAGCTCTAGCAACTTTCGTGCTTTCAAACATGACAAAACCTCCTTTAGCACATTGACAAAACGGGCAAAATGTGATAAAGTTCTGCCGTGCTTATGAAACGCGTACTCGGACTTTGTCTTCTCGCAATCGCATCCATCGGTCTCGTCGGCTGTGCCGGCAGCGGCATCCCCTCCGGTAACTCCTATGAGGGCGAATGGACCGGCCACATCACCCTCGATTCCCCGACACGGGGCGGTGGCGACACCATCAGCATTCAGCGGATGGGCATCGATGGCGCCGGAAACATGTCAGGTGAGCAGGGTTTCACCAACTCAAGCGGAAGTCAGTGGGACGGCGGTATCCAAGGGAAGATCAACCCCGATGGCACCGCAACCGCTAAGGCCTTCTATCTCCTTCCCTACGCCGAGCCATTCCAGATCAGTGGCAAGCTTCCGCTCCCCACCGATTTGGCAACACCCACGCGCGGCGGTGACCCCAGTGGTCTCACCTGCCCAGTGACCGTCAGTCGAAAGAACGAGGAGGGCCAGACGATCACGCAAACAGGAACCTGGTACATGTCGCGCAAGCGCGTGCCCTAGGAACCCAGAACGACTCAAAGGCAGCCACACCGGCTGCTTTTTTCTTGACTAAAACATACCAAAACTCGTACTATCGGTATGTTCCTCAAGGGCCGTCCGCGTACACAACCACAACTGATCCGGGGGATCAGCACCTCCTCGCGGCGGCCCTTTAGGCCCTTTCCCCAGACCTTCCTAGCGAAGGTCTTTTTCTTTGCTACACTAAGAAAGATGATCCCCCTCTTCCTCGATTTTGATGACACGCTGTTCGATACCCAAGCATTCAAAGTGTGGATACGAGAATGTCTCATTAGCCATGGGGCAACCCCCCAGCAGATAGACGGGGCATACGCACCAAAACCTGGCACACTCTACCATCCCCTCCGCCACATCCATGCCATCTGGGAAACCCCTCCAGCGGGTATTGAGAAGGAAGTCCAATCGCTCTACGCCCGGGGAGCCTCTCTCCTCTTTCCAGATGCCATTACCTTCCTAAAGGACCTGGATCGCAGCACCTATACACCCACTATCCTCACACTGGGAGACGATGAATTCCAGCGTGCAAAGATTGATGGTAGCGGCATTCTCAACCATCTCTCCGATGTGCTTGTCTGCCAAGAAGACAAGTGGAAGGTGCTCGGTAACCACGTCAGCCCCGGCACACCCCTTATTCTCGTGGATGACAAACCTGACACAATTGTGATGGTTGCAAAGACTCATCCAAAAAGTTACGGCGTAATTCTCGACCGATCTGCACGTGAGCGACGCCGAAACTATCCCCTGTTTAGGGTTGTCACAAACTTTGATGAACTGCGTGACCTACCGCTACGCTTTCCCGAGCTCCGTCGGAAATAAGCTACTTGGTCAAAGGAAGGGAAATGGTGAACGTCGTCTCTTTGCCCGGTTCACTCACGCAGGTCACATCCCCACCATGCTGACGGACAATGGCACGGCTAAGGTACAAGCCTAGGCCACTGCCGTTAGGGTATACCTTCACCGCGTCTTTGGAGCGGTAAAACTGGTTAAAGATAGCCTGCTGTTCCAGTTCAGCTACACCCATCCCCGTATTGGTTACAACGAGACGCACAAAGGAATCATCGGAATCGAGAGTGAACCATACCTCGCCACCTTCTTGGTTGTAATCAAGGGCGTTGTCCAATACGTTCTGGATGGCTTCCTTGAAAAGGATGGGGTCAAGCTGAAGAAGCGGGACCTCTTTTTCAATGGAGTGGTGAAATGTCACTTTCTTATTCTCCGCCAGCTTTTCCGTGCCGGAAATAAGCTCGTGAATCATTACCTTAAGGTCAGTAAGCTGAGGGGCGTACGGCAATTTCCCTTCCTGGATACGCGCCACATTCAGCAAGTCATTCACTACGTGAATGAGCCGCTCATTGGAAACATACGCCTGCTCGATAAGCTTGTGCTGCTCAGTAAGTTTCTTCACCTCTTGGTCACCCTCCAAGATGGAAAGGATCCACTTCACAATGGAGAGAGGGGTGCGAAGCTGATGGGATGTAATGGAGATGAAGGAGTTCTTCAGCTCATCTTGCTGCCGAAGCTTTACGTTTTGCGCCTCTAGGTCTACGAGAGAGCGGGAGTTTTCCACAGCATGTGCAGCGAGGGCAGCTATGGACTTAAGGAAGGTCAGGTCTTCCACGTCGCGCTCAGTGTTGCGACTGGTATGCGCACAGACTAACAGGTACCCAAAGAGCTGGTCGCCAAAACGGATAGGGGCGCCAGCAACTTCATCGGTATGAAAAATGGTACGGAGCGCCAAAGAGACGGCATCATCTTTGTCTTTTGTGAACAGTGCTTCTTGATGAGCGTACACCCGGAGGAAATCCGGAATGGAAGTGAGGTCTGTTTCCAGGGTACGCTTCTGGCGTTGGTTCAAATGGAAGGTGGCCCGCAGGCAAACATTCTTATGCACCTCTACCACAACTGCCCCATCCCACTTCAACTGCTGGACGGCTGTCTGACAAAGCAGCTGGTAAATTTGGTCTTCCTTAAGCTGGCCCAAAGTCCCTTGACTGAGCGATTCCACTGCTTTCAGGTGAACATACCGCTTGGCAGCAGAGGCCCGTGCCTGTACCAACTGATGCTTCAGTGAACTGATCTGCTCGGTGTCTGCCCCAGACTGGTGAGAGTGTTCTGTCATATACCCATTGTACTGCGCGAAGCCTTTTTTACCAAAAAAAGACCCCGGTTTCCCGGGGTCTTTTAGTCAAGTCTTATTCCTTGAAGTCTTCGATTGCCTTTACGACCTTAGAGTCGTTCTTGAGTGATTCGGTGAAGAGTACCTGGTCACGGTTGATGTGCATCCGGTCATTAGGACCATGAAGCTCGTTTCCCAGCTTCACAAGAGAGATGTCTGGCTGCTGTTCAGTGGCAGAAGAGTTGCTACCTGACTGAAGATTCTCCTGCTGGTTGACCTGGAGGTAGTAAATATCGCGAAGGTCTACGTTATCTGCACTTGCGTACATCTTACCAAAGTATACCTGCCCGTTTGTAAGGAACACGGCGGAGTAGTCAGAAACTTTGTCACCGCTATCTTTTACCAACGTGCCACCAATCCCAAGGTTGGAACGGTTTACAAAGTAGTACCCAGCGCCTACGACAACAATCAGGGCGATGAGAAGGGTCAGAATTGAGCGAAGGCGCTTGTTCATAATCTAGTGCTAGTCATTTTTGTACTGCCTTAGTGTGATAGAGGCAGCGGAAAAAGTCAATTTACGTTAAGGCTTATTTGATCCGTACTCCACCCTTACCGCGAACTGTCCCACTTTTAATCCGGACATCCGCCACTCCTAGGGTTCCATATGGATAAAGGTCATCCACCAGGAAGCCGGCTCGGCCCGGGTTCCAAGCACCCGCTTCTGTACCCACAAGCGCTAGTCCGCCTGTCACCGCTAGGGAGGTAATATCGTTGTCCGGCAGGAGCGAGGTGGCTGAGGTGAGGGATGTCTGCGGACGGAAGGTACCACCAGAGATGGCCGTAAGGGCTCCATCATCGGCACTAGCCCCGTTTGTCCCAGCCCAGATAAAGCCGCGGTTGCCTACCGGGCTACCAACCACCCTACTTGCATCTGCACCTTCTGCGCTTGTTGAAGTACCAAGGAACCCATTAACCCCATTACCACTGGAATCGGTGAGCGTTTGACTGGAAGAAGTTTCGTCGAACATCCACCAACCAAGTAGGCTCTGACCTACCGTAGTGCTTCCCATGCCACCATTGTAGAGAAGGCTCGCCTCTTCAGCGGTGAGCGCCTTGCTATAAATGCGCATGTCATCAAGATTTCCCTGCCACCAGCGGTGGGTACTAGCGTAGTCACCGATAGTAATGGCAAGGGAGTTATTGGTCACCCCAGCAAACGTACCGTCTGTAGAAGCAGTCTCTAATCTACCGTCTACATAGAAGGTAGTTGCAGCAGTAAGGCCGGCAGCTTTTGTCCACGTGACCTGGTGCCAGGTAGCGTCGTTGAGCCTACGGCTTGTCGTATGGCTAAAGGTGGTTGTTCCGTCACTGCGCTGCAAGCGGAGCTTGCCATAGTTTGTAGCATCGCCAGAGTTGAAGACCCTGATGTCAAACGGGGTCACGCCGCTCGTACCAATTCTTTTGGACATGACGGTATTGAAGGTGTTGGCTAATAGCGCCTGATCACTTGGCAACTTGATCCAGAAGGCAATACTAAATTCATCCGCCGTCTCCATGGCGTTATCAATACTTGTCGTAGAAGCAGGTACGAGGGTACAAACCTGGGAAGAGCCGTTAAACGAAAGGTTACCCCCTACATTGGCAGTGCGGGTCATCCCAACGGCAGTCACTTTATCTGCCGTTCCTGCCAAGGATGGCTGGACACGCACGGGGTCATCAGCGGCAACGGAGCTTGAAGCACCAAGCGTCCCCCTACTCGTTACCGTAGTCACCGCCCAGTCAATAACGGCTTGCTCCTGGCCACCCGGCTCATCAAATTTGTAGTAAGCAATAGGGTTAGTACTCGCCGTCTCAGGGTCAACGTAAAACGCAGTAACGTTTGCCACGGTACTTGATGCGCTCCGGATGGAAACTTCATCAATCAATCCGGCGAAGAAGTTGGCACCACCGCCATCCGCCCCAATTCCCAGAGGGTTTGCATTGGTAGTAGGCGTACCACTTGAAGAGCAGGAGCCGCTAGACACACCGTTGATATACACAATGATAGTTCCTGCCGAGCGAGAGACGGTAATCTGGCTCCATTGACCCGCAGGGATGGGTGCGCCCGCATCACAGGTAGTAACGGTAAGGCCGGCAATTTCCGCCCGTATTGTATTGTTATTTGAACCATTAAAGCGGATGGCGTAGTTATATGCGCCACCTGAGCCTTTGGCCAAGATAATGTTGCTTAAGCCATTAGTAGAGCCAGTAGGCTTGACCCAAGCAGTGATGGTCATAGTACTAGCCTTATCAATGTTTGTGGTAGAGGGAATGGAAACATACTGCGAAGTACCGTTAAACTCCAGGGCACTGCCATACCGGCGGGCATTCCACCCCTTCGTTGTCTCCGCTGCAAGTACCCCCGCCTGGACCGCATAGCGGACAGCAGAAGAAGCTTGTGTACTATGTTCTTCAATAGTGGCCACACCACTGTCCGTACCTACCGTCACCACATTAAGCCCAGCTTCAGCTGAACTAGTACCCGCAGACACCGACAAGGCGTTTACCACATTGCTTCGCAATGGTGGGGTAGATGCCGTGGTATAGGAACGGTCCGCACTCGTTGTCTGGTCAGCAACGTCACTGTGGATATCATCCCAACGGTCCAACCCACCAGAAGTAACATTGGCCCCATACAACTCACCGCCACTAGTTAGTGCAATTTCCGTATACCCATCCCCAGTGTTCTTACTGTATTTGAGGATAGTTGGCGCAACTGAACCGGCACTCATGGACGTGAAGTTCTTTATGTAGCAAACATTCTTTTTGGCACTGTCAGAAGCATGGTCACCCGCCCATACCACCTGCATCTGGCCGGAAATAACCGCCGTACTAATACTGCGCACATCGCCCATCTCACAGTTAGGCATGCTAGAGAAAAGGTCGGCCCAGCTTTGGCCCGTATCGGCGCGTTTAGCTAAGAGGCCTCCGGTCCAGTAGTTGATATCGTCATTCTCTACCAACAGGTAAGCTTGCTCACTCCCAAAATCTATCGTGCGCATTTGTCCCACACTATTCCAGTGGATGCCCACAAAGAGCTTCCCGTTGGTAAGTGTCGCCGTCTGCGGGTAGTTGCTCCCCAGGAACGTCGTGTTCGTTGGGCTCGTGGTATCGGTAGGGATGCGCATCCAGACTTTATTGGTCTGGGCATCAATAAGGTCTACGCCAGCAGCAGGCGCACCTGAGCCTGAGGAAATGATATTCAGTTTATCCGGGACAGACCTGCGCTTGCCTCGCCTAGGAGTACTCGTGGAATACGCCTCAACTACCCAAGAAGCAATGCGGAATGTATCGTAGCGACGATAAACACCGTTAGGGTTCCAAACAACTTTTACACCTGTTGACCCTAGGGCAACCGGACCATTCCCAATGGCCTGCAGGGCCGACCATGAACCAAACGTGTTGTAGTTTGTCTGGTCCCGATACTTAAAGAAGCGCTGCACTTCAGAATCGGAACGGTAGGCCGTAATGGTAGGTGCCGAGGATGCCTTCCAAAGGTTCTCATTGTTTGTCCAACCGGAAGTGGAAGAGTAGTTAAACGAGTTGAAAGCTCCAGTTAATCCGGTGGACGTAGAGTCAGTCAGCGTTGTTCCAGTGCCTTCATCCATTTTCCAATGCAACACTTTACTGGTTGAAGAGACGGGTCTGATATTTGCATACATATCGGCAACTTCCGTCGAAGAAAGCGCGCGGCTATACGCCTGCACATCATCCAAATATCCATTATGGTAAGCCGTAGACTCACCTCCAAGGATAAGAGAAGCTGAGGTGTTCAGGTCATCACCTATAAGGATAGAGATATCGGTAGAGACCAAATCCGCACCATCAACATATTGCTTAAGGAAATTGGTATTTCTATCTACTACCGCAGTAGCAAGGTGCCAGTTTCCATCTGTCACAGAAACCGTAGAGGTTGCGAGGTACGATGAAAAGCCTGCTGAATCCCTTACCTGAGAAACAAGTTTGTTACTGGTATTAATGTACATCAGCATGCCAGCCGTGCCATTTGTACCCGCCTTACGATAGAGATACTTTGTTGTGCCCGAAGCTGAACTCTTAAACCAAAAAGACCAGGACATGCTCCCCGTTCCAATATCCAGGGTATTATTATCCGCCACCGAAACGGTGTCGTCTGTCCCATCGAAAAGAAGACCTGTTCGAGTAGTCTGCGGCGTGGAAAGCGCCGAGCCCTTTTCATCTGCCTTACCGTAGTAAAGGTAGTAGTCCGTAGAGTTGGCTGAGTTGGCAATTGGGGCAATGGTCTGGAAATAGGTCTTGTCGGTTGCCGGCATAATTCCCTGGTTCAAGATCCAACCGCCAGAACCCGCTGTGGCAGTAGCGGACGAGGCGCCGCCAGAAGAATCGGCGATGGTTGTACCTGTACCTTCGTCAAAGCGCCAAGCTCCAACAAGGCCAGCTTCAGGGACTGTTACCTGTGAACTGCCGTTTGTATAGAGCGCCTTAATTTGAGGCTGAGTGAGTACCTTACTGTAAAGCCTAAAGCCACCCACATCTCCCATGTGGAAGCGCTGTGTACCATCATTTGAACCTATATGGTTAGTGGCATCGATAGTGATAGAGGGCGCAGTGGTACTTGAGTTGGCCAGTGTACCGTTAATATAGAGGCGCACCCCAGTTGCATCCCAGTTTACCGCCACATGGTACCAGGTTGCATTGCTAATGGTGGTACATATGTTCACATTGCCAGATCCTGTACCAAACAGTAACCGCATCTGCCCCGCCGTACACCCAGTAACAGCACTTGTATCGGAAAACAGAACAAAGCCATTGCTACCTGTATCTGCCAAGTCAAAGAGTGTTCGAAGGGTTTGATCACTAGAACTGCTCCTGCGGAACCAACCTGTAAGAGTCCCACGGGTTCCCGCGGTTTGCATGGTGGCAGACGATGTAATGTTTACCGTACTGGCGGAGCCATCAAAGTTGTAAGCATGGCCCACGGGAATGTAGCGTGGAATCTCGTAAGTAGTGGAAACTACACCGTCCGATGTTGACCAAGTTGGGTCATCAGTAGAGGAACCGGTAGTTGCCCCCAAATACGCATGGTTAGCGCTACTGGAAGAGTCTTGGAGTACTTGACCAGATCCTTCATCAAAACGCCACCAGCCCTTAAGCCCGCTCTCTACCTCGCCTGTATTGCCGTTACCTCCATTATAAAGTGCCGCAATGCCACCACCACTCAACGTGGCGTTGTACACTCGAACATCATCTATACCGCCCTGCCAGAGAGTGCTCGGAGCAGAATACGCAAGACTTCCTATATAAAAGGGGTAGGTAGAGGGATTGGCGGTAAGATAATTGCTTAATGCTGTCGTGCTATCCAATACTCCATTGAGGTAGATTTTTGCCGATGTGTTGTCGTATGTCACGGCAACATGAGTCCACACATTATCAGGAAGGGCAGCCGTACTGTTTGCCAGGCCGGGAGACGTGTCATTTACCTGCAAATTCAACCGAATCTTTTTGTTTGTCATTAGCATGAGCGAGTATCCATAATACCCACTCGTTGCACCATCCCTGCTATTACTGGTAATAACACGCGCCGCAGCCATAGTGGTGTCAGTATTCTTTACCCACGCCGCAATGGTGAGTCGCCCATTTGTAATGGTATTTAGCGAAGGGTTACTACCTACGGTCACCATGTCAGTACTCCCATCAAAGCTCAGGCTACGTACTGTATCACTTGGTTGATGAACCATGCGCCAGTCGTTGCCGTCTGCACGGGTTTGGTTGGCGTTAAGTTTGGTGGAGCGGGAGGTTGGAGCACTCACCGAGTAGCCGGTAGGAAGAGTGGAACCAGAGGCGTTCGCCACCTTCACCTGTTCACGGAACTGGTAGCCAGGCATGGCCCAGGCAGGAGAGTCGGATGGATTACCCCCTGACACTGCTACTGGCGATGAATAGCCCTCTACCCACACTGGGGTACCAGCCAACGTGCCAGTAGCGCCGTTACCAGAAGAGTCCGCTACCGACGTACCAGTACCCTCATCGAGCTTCCACCAGGCAGCCAGGCCCGTGTTGGATGTAGCCTTTCCCTGATAGAGCTCTGCTACTTCTGTTGCGGTTACGGCGCGTGAGTATACACGGATATCATCAAGAGAACCCAAGTACCGGTTTGCGCCACCACCCTGCCATTTTCCTACGTTCACCGTGCTCGTGACACTCCGCGAAACTGGAGTCCCCGCCATTTGCGTGAGAGTTTGCTGCACACCGTTAATATAGAGGGTGTTTTGGGTGACATCGGTGTTATTGAAGATAGCCACCACGTGCATCCACTTGCCGGTTAGTCCAGTGGATGAAACACCATAGCAGTCCGTACTGTTTTCCGTAGCAAAACCAAAACAGGTGCTCGTGCCAATAAAGTTTACCGAGTAGTTTTCATTGTTAGGCCCAAAGGCAAATATCCTTCCCGACGTACCGTTTACCCACATGCTGACGGAGTTCTTCGCACTCGCGGCTGTATCCACCGTGGAAACAGTGGCCGCTATTGCATCATCAACCGCGTCAAAAGAGAGCCCAGGAGAGTTGGTTACCTGGACTTCATAGGCAGAATCCGAGGTGGTGGAAGAGTCGGCGGTGACAGAAACATTCCCTGCCCCAGTTTTACCAGAGGGATTCACGCAGCCCACATCCTCCGGGCCACAACCTTTGAAACCATCCATGAGCGCATTAGCCCCCGAAACCCAGAGAGGACCTACCGTCACCCCATCCCCCGCTGATACGCCGTCTTTTAACGCCGCCGTACTAGCGTAAGGAGAAGCGTCCACAGGGGCAGCACCGCTTAAATCATCAAGGTTGAAGTAGGAAATGAGGGCGACTTCTGATACCGCCTCTCGGCCATACAGACGCGTAACCTCATCACCACTAAGTGCCCGCCCATAAAGGCGGACGTCGTCTATAAGGCCATTATGGTACCGCAGGGTCCCTGCGTTTGAGCCAATGTAGCTATTGGCGGGCAACGTAATGGCAGGAGCGTTAGCTGTGTTACTTGCGGTAAGTACACCATCAAGGTACAGATAAACGCCGGTCGAGGACCAGGTAGCCGCCAAGTGGTGCCAAGCACCATTGGTGGTAGCGCCACAAAGGTTCCTCGTTGTGGAACCATCGCCATATTGAATACGGGCGTCGCCTGCGCTACATCCAGAAAGCGCACTCGTGTCCGAACTTAGCGTCAGGCCGTTGTTGCCTGTCCCGGCCACGTCATAAACCTGATGTATATTACTGTCTGTACTATTTCTATTGAACCAGACAGAGGCTGTCCCTGAGGCTAGGGAGCCTTGGATACTGGCATTGTTTGTAGTGGTAACGGAGTCATCTGTTCCATCAAATCTTAGCGCGCCAGATTTCCGAGTCACTCCATTGCGCCAGTTAGGGTCCACACCCATGCCCCGCAAAGTATTCGCACTGGCATCACTTGCAGCGTCGTAGACAGTAGTGTCGTTAACCGTGTCGCTGGCAAGGTAGGTATTGCCGTCGGCATCCGTAGCGGAAGAGGTATAGACGCCAGAAGCAAGGATATCCAGGGACTGGATAGGGATGATGAGCCCGAAGACCAAGGCTATCACCAGCGCATTAAGGCTGAGGCGGGAGATCCAGGACCGCCATGCTTGGTCAGGGAAAACAACCCGGTAATACTCACCGCCCTTGCGGTAAACTTTTGCCATTTTTGCCGCAAGAAACAAGCCAGTGCGCTGGGCGCCCTTAGCAATTCGAACGATACTAGACCGTGCGGCTCTCAATCGTTTCTGCATGACATTAGTATACCCCAATACTCCCGCTATTTCAGGTGTATCGTACCATCCTTTAGGCGGATGGTGCCGGCTGGAAGCTGGATCCTTGCGTCGGTTGCAGAAGAGAGGGTGAGAAGGTATGCAGGATCCAAGGCAGCACCCGCCGCCCCCACGCTCCACGCGCCCGCTTCCGTCCCTGTCAAAGCAAGTCCTCCCGTACCCACCGACAAGGAAGTCACATCATTATCAGGTAGTGAGGAATCTGAAGTTGAGAAGCTGGTAACCCGGCGGTTTGAGATAAGTGAAACCGCGGTAATGCCACCGTCGTCAGCTGCCGCATCGTTCGTTGCCACCCATAGCATAGGCTGGGAACGAACTGGGCTGGAGGTAATCCAGGTAGGATCATCACTGCTAGCGGTACTATCTGCACCAAGAGTGCCACCATTTGCAGTGGCGGAGTGGTCAGCCACTGTTTGACCTGAGCCTTCGTTAAAGTGCCATCCCCCTACTAATCCAGTTTCCGGGCTGCCGTTCCACCCTCTTCCCCCATTATAAAGAGCAGCTACGTTGGCACCAGAAAGTGCAGCGCTGTAGATGCGCACCTCATCAAGTGAGCCTTGGAAATAATTAGTCCCGCGAGCGCCTATCGTCAGCGGTGAGGCATTGGTAGTGTCGCCAGTCGTAGTGTCGGTCGTAGAGCCGTTCGCCACACCGTCAACGTAAAGGCGAAGGGTCGAACCACTCTTAACGAATGCCACGTGGTGCCAGAGGTTGTCGTTAACCGTTACGGTAGAACTGAGGGATGGATTATTACTTAAGTCATCAGATCGGAAAGCAGTAATCTTTCCGGCTGTCCCTGAAGTTTGGTTCTGAATACGCAGTGTATATGGATACCCCACCACTCCCGACCCATTCCACTTATGGATAATATTGTTATACGTAGTCCCCGTATTTGCCTGGGTAGATGGCGCCTTGATCCACACCCCTACGGAAAAGTCCTGGTTATAAGCAAAGTCTAAATTAGCATTGTCAGGAACTGACACGTAATCGGCAGAGCCATCGAAGGAGAGCCCCTTCCCGGTATCTGATGAGTGGAGGAGTGCGACGGCAGATACTTTAGCTGTTCCCGCAAGCGACGGTGAAACCAGGTAAGGATCGTCGGAAGAAACAGTATTGTCCGTACCCACCGTCCCATGGTTAGCATTAGTACTGGCGTCCATTACATACTGCCCAGCCGGGTTATTGAGGTGCCAGAGACCCAAGGTGTTGGCATCTACAACAAACTCTCGGTTTGAAGGAGTAAATGCTGCAGTATACCGAGCACTGTTAGACAACCGGACTTCATCGAGGTAACCATTGAAGTTATTGCCCGTTGTGCCGTTTCGTCCAAGCCGGAGTGCATCTGTATTGGAGATAGAAGCTGAAATACCGGCGTTGGTAGTGATCTGCTGCAGGACACCATCCAAATACTGAGAAATAGATGTCCCAACCCGCACTAAGGCAAAGTGATGCCAAATACCATCGTTAACGGTCGCCAAGCTGGTAGTGGTGTAGTCGGTGGTGGAAATGCGAACCGAAGCTGAAAGGTAGTTGCTTGAGTCAAGGTTTACCAAAATACCCGCAGCACCGTTCCTGCGCTGTATAAGCATGCACGAAGAGGCGCACGACTGAGTAGTCTTGAACCAGCCCTCGGCCGTGAAGTCGGCAACACCTGGGTCAAAAACGGTTGAGTGAGGGATATTGACTGCGCTTGACCCGGTAAAGTCCACCACGCCACCAAATCCTTCCGAATTCCACTTTGAAGTCCCTACACTCCCCGTAGGGGTATAGCGCGTAATGATCGATGAGGCTTGGCTTGTGTGCTCGGAAACAAGGTCAACTCCTACACTTGTCCCAACTGCCAAGGTATTGGAAGTATAGTCGGCTTGAGATGTTCCCGTGGACACCGAAAGGGAGTTTACGGTGTTGTTTCGCAAGGCAGGTGTAGAGGCCGTTGAATAGGTGCGGTCAGCTGTTCCAACCTGGTCTCCCGTGTCACTTTGGATGGTATCCCAACGATCTACCCCACCTGCCGTACCGTTGGCAGCATAGAGAGTACCGGCACTGGTGAGCAGCACAGACTTATAGGTACTGTTGGCAGCAAGCGCATAGTGACGCACTGGGGAATCGGTAGTAGTCAGGCCGTGACGGGTATTGGCCGTTTCGTTAACCACCACATCCACGCCACTGCTTGTGCTCCCGCCATTGATCCCATAGGCCACATAGGTCTTTGGCGGAGTTCCCAACACCTGCACCGCTACATTGGTAACGCTAGATCCAGAGCTCAACGCGCTGCCGGCATACGTCCCCGTCCCCGATCCTGCCCTGCCTGCAATAGCCACCGTACCAAAGGCATTCCCACTGGAATGGTGCGTGCGGAAAATATCAGTCTGCAGGTCTACCACTTGTGTGTGGTTAGCGCTAGTTTTTGTGACATAGAGCCGGCCATTCAACGCCGCCACCTGTTTAACCGGCACCGTACTAAGCTGGGTTGTGCCTACCCCACCAGGAATACGCATCCACAGCTTGTTGGTTTGGGCATCAATAATATCGACGGCCGAATCGTTCCCCACAATATTAGCCTTCTCAGGGAAGCTCCGTCGCTTACCTCGTTGTGGCGAACTGGTGGAATAAGCCTCAACTACCCAGCTGCTGACAGCGAACGTATCGTAGCGACGGTACATGCCTACTGGGTTCCACTTCAGCTTTACGCCAGTTGCCCCCAACGCCACGGGTGCCATACCAATAGGTTGAAGTGCTGACCAGGACCCCGATGGCGCTACAGGGTTAGTGACGGCACGGTACTGGAAGAAACGTGGGACTTCAGAATCGGAGCTGAAGGCAGTAATGGTAGGTGCCGATGAGGCCTTCCAAAGGTTCTCATTATGTACCCAGCCAGAACTAGGAGTGAAATTAAATGAGTTCAAAGCTCCGGTTAGCCCAGTTGCCGTTGAGTCCGTCAGGGTAGACCCAGTACCTTCATCCATCTTCCAGTGCAAGACTTTATTTGCTGAAGAAACGGGAGCCGCATTTGCATACGAATCGGCAATTTCGGTGGCCGAAAGAGCCCGACTGTGCACCTGCACATCATCCATAGATCCATTATGGTAAACAGTAGAACTACCTCCCAAGATAACGGATGCGGATGTATTCAGGTCATCACCGGTAAGAATGGAGATGTCGGTAGAAACAACGTTGCCACCATCAACGTACACCCTAAGGAAGTTTGCAGTTCTATCAACCACGGCAGTGGCAAGGTGCCAGTTCCCGTCAGTTACTGAAACGGTAGAAGTTGCAAAATAGGAGGAAAAGCCGCCCGAATCTCTTACCTGGGCAGTCAGCTTATCTCCAGAACCAATGGACAGCAACATTCCCCCCGTCCCATTGGTGCCCGCTTTACGATACAGGTATTTTACCGTGCCTGAAGTTGAAGATTTAAACCAAAGAGACCAGGTCATGCTTCCCGTACCGATATCCAGCGTATCGTTATCAGCAACTGAGACAGTGTCGTCCGTGCCATCAAAGAGAAGTCCTGTCCTAGTGGGCTGCGGAGAAGCAAACGCACTTCCTTTCTCATCAGCCTTACCGTAGTAGAGGTAGTAATCTGTAGAGTTTGCAGAGTTAGCAATAGGGGCGATGGTCTGGAAGTAGGTCTGCGTCGTGGAAGCAGTGGGAGCAAGGTTGGCCTGCCAAATTGGGCCAGCAGAGGTACCATTCCCCGTTGTAACTTGGTCACTCTTTAATGTGCCAGTAATTGCATTCCCTGAATAGTCGGCCACCGAGGTGCCCGTACCCTCATCCAGACGCCACCCTGCAACCAACCCAGATTCAGGCACCCCTACCGTTCCCTGGCCGCCATTATATATTTGATTAATTTTGCCAGTAGGAAGTGCGTAGTTATACACACGCACATCACTCATCCACCCATTAAAGTAATCGGAGCTGCCACTGCGGCCACTGAGCTGGAAAAATGAGGCTGCATTTAAGTCATCAGTGCTTAGGTTGGCGGCTGACCCAGTTTGAACAAGCTGCCCATTCACATAAAGGCCCAGCTCTTGGGTGGCCCTATTCAGGACCCCGGTCACGTGGTACCAACTACCGTTTGTATACGTAGTCTGAGTGGTGGTGATAGTTGCCAGTAGTGTGCCGGCCGTATTCCCACAAGAAAGCTGCAGTGCATTGCTTGTCGTGAGCTTGATCACGCATCCCTTGGCAAAACTACTGTCTGCCTTCCGGTAAAGTATTTGATCAGCCCCACTTGCGGCAGCCCTGAACCACATGGACCAACTCATGCTACCGGTACGAATATCGGCCGCATTATTATCGGAAAAACCAACGCTATCCTCAGACGTGCCATCGGCTAAATCAAAGCGAAGCGCGTGTGCCTTAGGAATATGCCGTGGCACCTCGTAAGCAGTAGAGACAACTCCATCCGTAGACCAGCTAGGATCAGTGGTAGTGCTTGCACTCGTGTCACCAACCAAACCATGGAGGCCGTTACCGGAAGAGTCCTGTAGGACCTGTCCACTCCCCTCGTCAAAACGCCACCAGCCAACAAGGCCAGAGGTTACGGCACCGGTACTACCAGACCCACCACTATAGAGGGCAGCTGCCTCTGAAGCAGAAAGGCCCTTGTTATACACACGTGCGTCATCAAGTCCCCCTTGGAACCAACGACCCGAGGTGCAGGATGCCGCCCAGCAAAGGTCGGTAACATCCGAGGTATCCGTAGTGGTTGTATCAGTAGTGCTAGCCTCTGCTACGCCATCAATATACAGCGTGAGCGTACTCGAAACTTTTGTGAATGTGAGCAAATGCCACTTGGAATCATTCAGCGTTTTGGTGGAGGTAATCTCTGGGTTGTGCCCAGACTCATAACGCCCCGCCCTGATAGTTCCTGGGATAGCCGCACCCTGGTTATTGATTGCCAGATAAAAAGACTGGGAACCAGCCGCACCCAACCGCCGCTGGGCGATGTAGTTGTACGTCAACCCAGTATTGGCCTGTGTGGCACCTGCTTTCATCCAAACCGAAACGGTGAATGGGTTGTTGTAGTCAAAATCCACCAGGGAGGAATAGGGTATTGTCACATCGTCGTTACTCCCGTCAAAACTCAGGCTACGCGTTGCGTCGGTAGGCTGGTGGACCATGCGCCAGTCGTTGCCGTCTGCACGCGTTTGGTTGGCGTTCAGCTTAGTGGCGCGGGAAGTAGGGGCATTAACAGCGTAACCAGTGGGGAGAGTGGAGCCAGAGGCATTTGCTACCTTTACCTGTTCACGGAACTGGTAGCCGGGCATGGCCCAGGCAGGAGAATCGGAAGGGTCACCTGCGGAGACGGCGCCGGCAGAGGAATAGCCCTCAACCCATGTTGGGCCATTGGTAAGCGTTCCCGTTACCCCATTTCCCGTGGCATCTTCTGCCGATGTTCCCGTTCCCTCGTCCATCTTCCACCAACCCAAAATAC